>JBILYK010000145.1:0-2823 GCA_044377735.1 Paracoccaceae bacterium
CGGTCACCTTCATGTCAGTCTCGGCCAAAAGCGCGCGGCCGCGCGCCAGTCGCAGGTCGTTCATATAGCGCACCGGCGTCAGGCCAAGATAGCGGTTGAACAGCCGTTCGATCTGGCGGCGCGAGAGGTTGAGGTGGGCTGCACAGCCGTCAAGGTCCAGTTCTTCCTCGATCCGCGCCTCAAGATAGGCGGCGGCTTGCAACAGCTTGTCGTGGCGCGTGCCGAGCCGGGTCGCAAGGCTCGCGGTCTGGCTGTCGGCCTCGTCCCGGCGCTGGGTCAGGAGGCACATGTTCATGACCTCTTGCCCCAGCTCGGCACCAAAGCGGTCGGAGATCAGTTTGAGCATCAAGTCCGCCGCGGCCACGCCACCCGCGCAGGTCATCACCCGGTCGTCGATGGAAAACACCTGGCGGGAGGGTTCCAGATCGGGGAAGTTTTCGGAGAATGCGGTGGTGTTGTCCCAATGCATCGTAAAGCGGCGGCCCTTCAGGATGCCGGCTTGGGCCAGCGCATAGGCGCCCGTGCACAGCCCGCCCACGATGCGCCCGCGTCGCCACAGACCACGCAGCCAGTCGCCCAAGGCCACGCTTGCCTTGCCTTCGGGTTCCACCCCTGAGACCACCAGCACGATGCCTTCTGGTTTGGCGGTGCTCCATGGGCCGTCCACCATCACCGGCACGCCGTTTGAACAGGCGACCGGCCCGCCATCATCGGACAGCACGGTCCAGCGAAACAGCACCTGTTGGGTCAGTTGGTTCGCCATGCGCAAGGGTTCAATCGCCGAAGAAAACGCGAGCATCGTAAACTTGGGCAAAAGCACGAAGGCCACGTCGATGACGTCGCGCTTGCCCGAGAGCGTGACATGGGCCGATCCTTTGGCGACATATCTCTGCTGATCGGTCATCTGCACCTGGTCGGTCGCCACCACAGCAGAGGGCAGAGCCTGACGCATCAGGTTCTGATCCCGGCAAAGCGGGCTTGCCAGTCGGCACGCTCTTCGTCGGTGATCTTGCGGAACAGGTTCTCGGGCACCGCAAAGGCATGGCCAGCGGGCAAGGTGCGAACGGCGGCGTGCACGTCCGAAGGCCAGGTCCAGTCATCCGAGCCCATGGCCGTCATCATGGTTTGGGCCGCATCGGGGATAAAGGGCGAGGACAAGACCGCGTAGATCCGGATCAGGTTCAGCGCGAGGCGAATTTGCGCTTGGGCCTGTTCGGGGTCGGTTTTGACCGCCGACCAAGGGGCGGCGGATTGCAGGTATTCGTTGCCGATCACCCAGATCGCGCGAAGTTCAGCGGCGGCCTTGCGGACCTCCATCCCTTCCATCGCGCGGGTGTAATCGGCGATGCGCACGCCAAGATCGGCGATCAGCGCGGTTTCCATCGGACCGAAGGCCCCTGCCTCGGGCACGGTGTCGCCCAGTTTTGAGGCTGCAAACTTGGTCACGCGGCTGACGAAATTGCCCAAGACATCAGCCAGATCCTTGTTCACCGAGGTTTGGAAGTTCTCCCATGTGAATTCGGCATCCGAGGATTCCGGCGCATGGCTCAGAAGCCACCAGCGCCAGTAATCCGACGGCAGGATCGACAGCGCCTGATCCATGAACACGCCCCGCCCGCGCGAGGTGGAGAATTGGCCGCCGTCATAATTCAGGTAATTGAAGGACTTGAGGTAGTCGACCAGCTTCCACGGCTCGCCCGAGCCCAAGATCGTGGCCGGGAAGGACAGGGTGTGGAAGGGCACGTTGTCTTTGCCCATGAACTGGTAATAGGTCACGTCCTGCGCGCCCTTGTCGGTGCGCCACCAGCGCTGCCATGCCGCATCGTCCAGACCGTTCGCATCGGCCCATTCAGCGGTGCCCGCGATGTATTCGATGGGGGCGTCGAACCAGACGTAGAACACTTTGCCTTCCATTCCCGGCCAAGGCTGATCGCCGCGCATCACAGGGATGCCCCAATGCAGATCGCGGGTGATGCCGCGGTCTTGCAACCCGTCGCCATCGTTCAGCCATTTCTTGGCGATCGAGGTGGTCAGGATGGGCCAGTCGGTCTTGCTGTCGATCCACGCCTCCAGCTTGTCCTTCAAGGACCGCTGCATCAGGTAAAGGTGCTTGGTCTCGCGCTCTTCCAGATTGGTGGAGCCGGAAATGGTGGAGCGCGGGTTGATAAGGTCGGTCGGATCAAGCTGCTTGGTGCAGTTGTCGCACTGGTCGCCACGGGCAGATTCAAACCCGCAGTTCGGGCAGGTGCCTTCGATATAGCGGTCCGGCAGGAAGCGGCCGTCGTCGATGGAATAGATCATCTTTTCGGACACTTCGCGGATCAGCCCGTTTTCGGCGAGCTTGCCCGCAAAATGCTGGGTCAGCTTGTGATTGCGCTGCGAGGAGGAGCGGCCAAAATGGTCGAATGACAGCCGGAAGCCCTTGGCAATCTCGGCCTGAACGCCGTGCATTTCGGCGCAGTATTCGGCCACCGGCTTGCCTGCCTTGGCCGCCGCCAGTTCGGCCGGGGTGCCGTGTTCATCGGTGGCGCAGATGAACATCACCTCATTGCCGATGGCGCGGTTGAACCGCGCGAACAGGTCAGCGGGCAACTGGCTGCCCACAAGGTTGCCCAGATGCTTGATGCCGTTGATATAAGGAATAGCCGAGGTGATGAGAATCCGTGCCATGGCGCCCTCTTGTCTTGTCGCGCCCGCTTTAGCGCAAGGCGCGGCCGGGGGGAAGCGCATCCCTTTGCTCTTGTCGCTGCGCGCCCTTCGGCTAGGGTCGGCGAAAAGGAGCCTTGCCCATGAAACACATTCCCCTTGGCCAGACTGGTATCA
>JBILYK010000132.1:0-5316 GCA_044377735.1 Paracoccaceae bacterium
GCCGTTGATATAAGGAATAGCCGAGGTGATGAGAATACGTGCCATGGCGCCCTCTTGTCTTGTCGCGCCCGCTTTAGCGCAAGGTGTCGCCGGGGGGAAGCTATCGCGCGCGCTTTGCGCTTGTCGTCGCGCGCGCTTCGGCTAGCTTCGCCGCAAAAGGAGCCATTGCCATGAAACATATCCCGCTTGGCCAGACCGGTCTTGAGGTCTCGGAAATCTGCCTTGGCACCATGACATGGGGCAGCCAGAACACCGAAGCTGAGGGCCATTCCCAAATGGACCGGGCTTTGGAGCGGGGGGTAAACTTTTGGGACGGCGCAGAAATGTATCCGGTCAACCCGGTCAAGGCTGAAACCGTGGGACGGACCGAAGAGATCATCGGCACGTGGTTTGCCAAAAGCGCGCGTGACCGGGTGGTGCTGGCCACCAAGGTCACCGGTGCGGGCCACCCCGAGGTTCGGGGCGGGGCGCCCCTGACCCCGGCTGTGATGCGCGCGGCCTGTGAAGGCTCACTGCGCCGGTTGCAGACCGATTACATCGACGTCTATCAGCTGCATTGGCCGAACCGCGATGTGTACCACTTTCGCGATATCTGGACCTTTGATCCACGCGGGGCCACGGCGGCCGAGACCGAGGCGCATATGGTTGAGATATTGGAAGAGGCCGCAAAGCTTGTGGCCGAGGGCAAGATCCGCCATCTGGCCTTGTCGAATGAAACGGTCTGGGGCACGGCGAAATGGCTGCATCTGGCCGACAAGCACGGATTGCCGCGCATGATGACGGCGCAGAATGAGTATTCGCTTTTGTGCCGTCAGTTTGACAGCGATTGGGCCGAGCTTTCGCATATGGAAAACCTGCCACTTTTGGCATTTTCGCCGCTGGCGACGGGGCTTTTGACGGGCAAATATGCGGGCGATGTGACACCCACCGGCAGCCGCCGCAGCCTGAACCCCGGACTTGGTGGGCGCATCACGCCGCAGGTCTTTCCCGCCGTCGCCGCCTATCTGAGCATCGCCGCCGCGCATGGGCTGGACCCGGCGCAGATGGCGATTGCCTTTTGCCGCAACCGGCCTTTCCCCTGCATCCCGATTATTGGCGCGACCAACCTTGCGCAGTTGGACGTCGCGATAGGCGCGGCGGAGATTACCCTCTCGTCGGAGGTCATGGCCGAGATCGACGCCGCACACCGCGCCCATCCCATGCCCTTCTAAGGGGGTTGCGGAAGCGGGCGGGTTCTGGCCAAGTCCGCCGAGCAGGCGGGTCTGGTCAGAGCGTGCCATGAGCGGGGGACGGTGATGCGGTGTCTGGCGGTTTTGGCGGTATTCCTGCTGGCGGGCTGCGTCGTGGGTGGTCCTGTGGCGGGGCCCGGTGTGAACCCGTTGGCGACTGAGGCGATCGAAACCACCGCCCTTGAGGCAGCGCCAAACAATGGCGCGGCAACACCTGCAGAGGCATCTGCAACCGCTGTGCCGCCAAACCCGCAAGCGCCCCCCGAGACGCCTGCCGCAACCGATGAGGCGGCACCGGTCTTGCCGGAGCCGACCGAAGAGGTCTCCGCACCGCCGCCCGCATCTCCTGAGCAGGCGCGCTGCATCAGGTCGGGCGGCACATGGGCCACGGCGGGCAAAAGCGGGGCCAAGGCTTGCGTCACGCTGACCCGCGACGGGGGCAAGGCCTGCACTCGGCAAAGCCAGTGCGAGGGCTATTGTCTGGCCCGGTCCGGCACCTGCGCGCCGATCACGCCGATGTTTGGCTGCAACGATATCCTGCAAGATGACGGTCGCGAGGTAACGCTATGTCTGGACTGACGCGAACCCTCGCAGCCTGCGCGCTGGCTTTGGGCCTTGCCGCTTGTGTGGCGGCCCCTGTGGCCGCACCGGAAGGGGCATTTCGCCCGATGGGCGGGCAGATCTATTCCTCGGCCGTTCTCGACACTTCCCGGCTGTCTGGCCGCTGGCAGCAGGTTGGCACCTTTGGGGCCGAGGGATGTCATGCTGGCGGGGTGGATATCAAGCCGAGTGGTCGCGTGGCTTTTCGGCTGTGTTTGAATGGCCGGGACGTCAAGGGGGCGGGCCGCCTGCAGCCCATGGGGCCGGGCCGCTTTGCCGTGCCAGGACAGGAATGGTGGGTGCTTTGGGCTGACGGCGACTATCGCACGCTGGTGATCGGCACGCCCTCGGGCGGGTTTGGCTTTGTCTTGAACCGGGGTGGGACCATCTCGGGGGACCGCATGACGGCCGCGCGCGAGATCTTGGACTGGAACGGCTATGACATGGCACAGTTCCGCCCGCTTTAGCCCCCCATCCCCGCGCGAAGTGCCCGCAGATGCGCGCCCGCGTCACGCGCGCCCAAGGGGGCCTCGCGTACCAGCCAATCAAAATGCGCGGAAATTGCCGCCACCCGCGCCGGGTCTCGAAAGCTGAGATAGGCACGGCCCAGATAAATCACCGCCAGATGCGGGCCAAAGACGGTGACAGGGGCGGAATAGACCCGGTGGGCATCATAGAAATAAAGCCTGAGGCCGGGATAAAGCTCATCCGTCAGGTGGATCAGCCTGTCCAACTGCTCGGCGCGTGCAGGGCCGGGCAGACCAGCCCAATAGCCGTTGCCTTGGGCGAATGAGGTGATCTCATGCAGGGGCAGTGCAATTTCATAATCAGACCGCGCGCCGCGCAGGTGATCAAGCTGGGTCTCGAAGGCCGAAATCGCGGCAGTTGCCGCACCACCCAAAGCCTCGCGATATTCCCATTCCACCACGGCGCGGGTTTTCAGGATATCGGGCAGGGTCGCGGGCACATGGCGGATCTTGTAGCCCGCCGCCTCGCGGTGCCAGCCGAAGATCGTCTCGTCAAACAGCGCACGCGGCGCGTCGGTCAGGCGCATCGCCTGGGCCAAGGCGCGGTCCACTGGCAGGGGCGTGTCGGTCAGGCCCAAAAGCCAATCGGACGATACCCCCAGCGCCGTGGCTGCCTCGGCCACGCCTTGGGCGTTGGGCAGGCGCGTGCCAGGAGCCAGCAGGGCAGAGAAGGTAGACCGGTCCACCCCCACCGCCCGCGCCAGCGCGCTTTGGCTTTGGCCGCTGGTCGCCATCGCCTGCGCCAGCCTGTCGCGGAACAGCGCCGCACGGTTGCGTTTGTCTGTCATGTGATGACTTTTCAAACCATTTGTGACTTTGTGCTGCGTAACCTCTAAGTTCCGGACCGCAATTGCAAGTGATAGCCTCTGTCCAACTGCAGGAGACATAGATGACGACCGCGAAACCGAATGAGATCGAATGGCCCACGCTCGCCATGCTCGGGCTGGCATACGGGGCCTTTGCGGCGGGCACGCTTTTGTGGCCGGTTTCAGCGCTCTTGTCGGTGGTGGTCACCGCTTTGGCCATCGCGCAGTTTTCGTCCTTGCAGCACGAGGTTCTGCACGGCCACCCGTTCCGCAACCAGACCCTGAACGAGGCGCTGGTCTTTGCCGGGCTCACGCTGTTCGTGCCCTATATCCGGTTCAAGGATGCCCATCTGCAGCACCATTATGACCCGAACCTGACCGACCCCTATGACGACCCCGAGGCGAATTACATGGATCCGGCGGTTTGGGCGCGGACCCCGCGTTGGCTGCAGGTGCTGTTGCGGGCCAATAACACGCTTTTGGGGCGCATTCTGCTGGGGCCGGGGATCAGCATCTGGTTCTTTTCCGGCCCCGACATGGCGGAAATCCGTGCCGGGAACCGGCGCATCCGGCTGGCTTGGGGCCTGCATGCCATCGGGGTGGCGATGGTGGTGGCCTGGCTTTGGGCCTTTACCGACATGCCGGTCTGGGCTTGGGTTCTGGCGGCCTATTTCGGCTATGGGCTGTTGAAAATCCGCACCTATCTGGAACACCGCGCGCATGAGGCGTTTCGGGCGCGGTCGGTGATTGTCGAGGATCGTGGGCCCTTGGCGCTGTTGTTCCTGAACAACAACCTGCATGCGGTGCATCACATGCATCCAGGCGTGGCGTGGTATAGGCTGCCGGGTCTTTATGCCACGCGCATTGATCATTATCGGCGCCGCAACGAGGCCTATGTGTTTGAAAACTATGGCCAGATCTTCCGCCGTTATCTGTTCCGCGCCAAAGACCCGGTGGCGCATCCGATCTGGCCGGTGCGCAAGTCGGAGCGCAATGACGCCGATCCGGCATAAGGTGAGGTCGGGGTGAACCCCGACCTACGGCGTTTCTTCAGATGGCGCCGCGAAGCTTCGCCCCACCTTTTGGCTCTGTCATAAATCGTTCGACAACGGATGCCTACCACTAAGATATCCTCCAATGACCGATATTGATATGCAAACTGACCTCTTGCAGGGGTTAGAATGACCGATGTGTCCTCAGATAGGACGGTCTCTCGTGCCAAGCTTGCAAAATTTGATGGTGTGATTGCGCAAGAGAAACGTGCAGTTTCAGGAGCTTTAATGTCGATCATGCAACGGGTGCAAACCCCTCACTCTCCCATCATTGGAGAGTCTTTAGCTGTAAAACGCCTGAGATTGACCATAGAAATGGTCGCGCAGTCAAACTCGTCAGTTCTGGTCACGGGGCAAACGGGGGCCGGTAAAGAACTTGTAGCGCAAGAGATACATCGTCTGAGCACGCGAAAAGGCGAAATGATCGCGCTGAATTGCTCTGCCATACCAAGCGAATTGCTTGAGAGTGAACTGTTCGGATTCGAACGCGGTGCATTCACAGGGGCGGACAAACTGCGCGTCGGCCGATTTGAGCAGTCATCCGGAGGGACACTCTTTCTTGATGAGATTGGTGACATGCCTCTCGCTTTGCAGGCAAAGCTGCTTCGGGCAATCGAAGAACAAACGGTCCGGCGGCTGGGCGGAAGCAAGGATATCTCGTTGGACTTGCGCATAGTATGTGCAACCCACAAAGACCTTTCCAAAATGGTCGAAACGGGCGAATTCAGAGCTGATCTTTTCTACAGATTGGCTGTATTCCCAATTTGCGTCCCCTCTTTGTCGGAACGACTAGATGACGTCCCGGTTTTGCTAAGCGCGTTCATGGTCGATTATGCAGCCCGCAATACCAAAATTCAGACACCAATGTTCAGCGATGCCGCAATTGCAATTCTTAAAAAGCACGATTGGCCAGGAAACATTCGTGAACTGCGCAATGTTATCGAGCGTGCTTTTGTGATGTTTGCCGGCAAGGAAATCATGGCAGAGCATGTGCGCGATAACCTCCTGCGTCTGCGTATACCCGACAGTCTATTGATCGACGATCGTGATGCTTTGTGGGATGAAACGGCCAACCTCAAGCATATTGGCATGGAACAGGATC
>JBILYK010000137.1:0-4342 GCA_044377735.1 Paracoccaceae bacterium
GGCGGCCATGGCCAACACGTTTGACGCGGTGCTTGCAGTCAATGACCGCGTCATCACCCAATATGAATTGGACCAGCGCCAGTTGTTCCTGCAAATCTTGCAACAGCAAGGCGATCTGACGCAAATGGCGCGAAGCAGTCTGATCGAGGACCGTCTTCGACTTTCTGTAGCCGAAGAATTCGGGATGAAGGTTGGGCAGGATCAGGTGCTTGCCGGGATGGAGGAATTCGCCGGACGCGCCAATTTGACGACGGACGAGTTTTTGGAACTCACCAACGAACTGGGTCTGGCGTCGGAAACCTTCCGCGATTTCGTTGAGGCCGGGATAGTCTGGCGCGAAGTGGTGCGCGCGAAGTATGGCGACGGTGTCATCATCACCGAGGCCGAGATTGACCGTGCCATCGCCAACTTCCAACCCACTGGCGCTAGCCGATTGCAGCTTTTGGAACTGGTGCTACCGGGCGAGAATGGTGATTTGTCCGGGGCTCAGGCTCTGGCGCGTCGTCTGCAGGTGCAGATTGAGACTGAAGCGGATTTTGCCGCCTTTGCCCGTAGCAATTCTGCAGGTGAGACGGCGGGATCTGGGGGTGGGATTGGCTGGCAGCGGCTGTCAGAATTGCCAGAGGCCTCGCGCACCGCGTTGGCGCGGTTGGCACCGGGCACCATATCGCGGCCGGTCCTGTTGGAAGACCGTGTGGTGATTTATTGGCTGGTTGAGCGTGGCGAAGATCCCTTGGGCAAAGACGAAGGAATCTGGGTCGATTATGCGCAGTTTTTGGTGCCAGAAGGCGCCAATGCCGAGGCCGAGCTTGCAGCAGCGCGCGCGGGTGCAGACACTTGTGACGATCTTTATGCCGTGGCCAAAGGTCTGCCCGAAAACCGTATGATCCGCGAAAGCCAGCCGCAATCGGCGGTGGGCGGTGATATCGGTGCGGTGCTGGCGACGCTGGATGCGGGCGAAACCTCGACCCGGATCAGCCGCAATGGCTGGCGCGTGCTTGTGATGCTGTGCTCACGCGGGCCTGCGCCCGATCTGGAGCCTGACCGCGAGGTGGTGCGCGAGCAGCTTTTGAACCAGCGGCTCTCGGCCATGGCTGATATCTATCTGGAAGAGCTGCGCTCTGAAGCCATCATCACCGAGAAATGACGCGGCAGATGTTGGCCCCCATAGCGCTGACCTGCGGCGAGCCGGGGGGCGTGGGGCCGGAACTTGCCGTTGCGGCCCGTGTGGCCCTGCCAGATCTGCACATGGTCTGGATCGGCGACCCGCGGCATCTGCCGAAGGGCAGCGCCTTCCAGTTGGTTGATGCGCCCCATGAGGCGCGCGAGGTGCCTAGCGGGATCTTGCCGGTGCTGGCCCACCCTTTCGCGGCCGAAAACCCGCCCGGGGTGCTGGTGCCTGCCAACGCCCGCGGCGTGATCGATGTGATTGAACGCGCGGTGGCCTTGGCCATGTCAGGGGCCGTGGGTGCGGTCTGCACCGCACCTTTGCACAAGAAAGCGCTGAAGGATGGCGCAGGCTTCGCCTTTCCTGGCCATACCGAGTTTCTGGCCCATCTGGCCGGCGTCGAGCGGGTGGTGATGATGCTGGCAAGCCCCCTGTTGCGGGTGGTGCCAGTGACCATTCACATCCCGCTGTCCGATGTCTCCACCGTTCTGACCCCAGCTCTCTTGGAAGAGACCATCCGCCTGACCCATGCCGGGCTGATCCGCGATTGCGGCTTGGCAAAACCAAGGATTGCGGTCGCGGGGCTGAACCCCCATGCCGGTGAAGGCGGGGCGATGGGCGATGAAGAAACGCGCATCATCACGCCGGTGCTGGATCGGCTGCGTGCCGAGGGCATGGCGATTGTGGGGCCGATGTCGGCGGATACAATGTTTCATGCCCGCGCCCGCGCGGGCTATGATGTGGCGATCTGCATGTATCACGATCAGGCGCTGATCCCGATCAAGACGCTGGACTTCGATGGCGGGGTGAATGTGACCTTGGGGCTGCCTTTCATCCGCACCTCACCTGACCATGGCACGGCCTGTGACATTGCGGGGCTTGGGCTGGCCCGACCCGACAGCCTGATAGCCGCCCTGCGGTTGGCGCGGGATATGGCGCTTGCTCGGCAAGCGGGGTAATGGCGTTTCCACGCAGATGCGTATCTCACGCAGTTTCGGCGAAAGATCGGTTCCGAAAGGCTGACCATGGCGACGATTGACGGCCTTCCCCCCCTTCGCGAGGTGATCGCGACCCATGAGCTGGTCGCGAAAAAACAACTCGGGCAGAACTTTTTGCTGGACCTGAACCTGACCGCCAAGATCGCACGCATGGCGGGCGATCTTGCAGGCTGCGATGTCTTGGAGGTGGGGCCCGGTCCCGGTGGGCTGACGCGGGGTCTGTTGGTCGAAGGCGCGCGGCGGGTGTTGGCAGTGGAGAAAGACCCGCGCTGCCTGCCTGCATTGGCACAGATTGCCGCGCGCTACCCAGGGCGGCTTGAGGTGGTGAACGGTGATGCGATGGAGGTCGATCTGCTGGCGCATCTGACCCCGCCGATCAAGATCGTGGCGAACCTGCCCTATAACGTGGGGACTGAGCTGTTGATCCGCTGGCTAACGCCCAAGATCTGGCCGCCGGTCTGGCAGTCCTTGACGCTGATGTTTCAAAAAGAAGTGGCCGAGCGGATCGTCGCCAAGCCCCGCAGTGACCATTACGGGCGCTTGGCGCTTTTGGCGCAGTGGCGCAGCGATGCCAAGATCGTCATGCATCTGCCGCCCGAAGCCTTTACCCCTGCCCCCAAAGTCCACTCGGCCGTGGTGCATTTCACTCGGCTGGCAGAACCGCGTTTTCCGGCGGATGAGGCGATCTTGCAGCGGGTGACGGCGATGGCCTTCAACCAGCGGCGCAAGATGCTGCGGTCCAGCCTCAAGGCCTGGGGGAACAATATTGAGGATCAGCTTTTGTCTGCGGGCATTCAGCCAACGCAGAGGGCCGAGGAAATATCGCTGGAAGGATTCTGCGCGCTGGCGCGGGCCTTGGCCAAGTAAAATGGCCCGCGCGGGCAGCGCGGGCCACCTGTTGTTGGGTCAGTACATCATTCGGCCGCTTCGGGGGCCTCGGGCATGGTATCAGAGGATTTCACAATTGCGGGCTTGCGGGCACGCGGTGCGCGGGCTGGCTTGGCAGCCTCTGCCGAGGGCGCCGGAGCAGCGGCGATTGGGTCCGCGGCGACTGGTGGTGCCCCTGTGATAAAGGACGGCAGTTCAACCTGAGCTTCGGGCTCACGGCGACGCTGCTCGCGCGGGCGGTCCTCGCCGCGGGGGCGATCGTCGCGGGGACGATCCTCACGCGGGCGGTCGTCGCGCGGGCGGTCGTCGCGGGGGCGGTCGTCGCGGGGGCGGTCGTCGCGGGGGCGGTCGTCGCGGGGGCGGTCGTCGCGGGGGCGGTCGTCGCGGGGGCGGTCGTCGCGGGGGCGATCCTCACGCGAACGGTCATCACGGGGGCGGTCGTCGCGAGGACGGTCTTCACGCGGGCGGTTACGGTCATCGCGGCGATAGTCGTCACGACGCTGCTGCGAGGGTTGCTGGCCCTGCTGCGGCCGGGATTCGGGCAACTCGACAAGGGTGCCATCATCGTCACCACCCACAACGCCAAAGCCCTCGGCCGCATAACCACCGTCGCTTGGCTGATCACCGCGATAGTCACCCCGGTAATCGCCACGTTCATTGCGCTCCCGTGGCGCATTACCCTGCCCACTGCCCGGCTGTTGCTGGCGCGACTCTTGCTCAGCGGCCTGCTCGCGCATGGCTTCGGCCAAAAGCCGGGTGTAATGCTCGGCGTGTTGCAAGAAGTTTTCGGCTGCGACCCGGTCGTTTGACAGTTGGGCGTCGCGGGCCAGAAGCTGATACTTCTCGATGATCTGCTGGGGTGTACCACGCACCTTACCTTCGGGACCCGAGCTGTCGAACACCCGGTTGATAATATTGCCGAGGGTACGCGGGCGGTTCTGCTTGGAACGCGAGCGGGACTTGGAAGAGCGCATCTTGACCTTTGGGACGGTGACCCTGCGCCTGTCGCCCTTCGGGGCGGGACTGAAATGGCGGGGTGGCTGGCGTTAAGCACCAAAGCTGCCTTGGAGGCCAAGCGATGTGCTGTGACCGGGATTACCACATGAGCGCGCTCTGGCAAGCGGATTCTTTGGTTTGTTTAGAGATTTCGTCGGATTGGCCATGCGCCGGATTGACCGTGCCTCAGGGCATCATCGCGGCGACCACCCGGTCGCGGCCGTCCAGATCGACCAGGATGCGGATGTCTTCCAAACCAGCCGCCGCGAAAAGTGCCAAGACAGCCTGCCCT
>JBILYK010000110.1:0-11440 GCA_044377735.1 Paracoccaceae bacterium
GCCCCTGCCCCATCAGATACATGGGCGCCTGCCCTGCAAGGATGCGGTAAGGCTCCAGCCCGTCGCCGCCGGGTGTCAGCGCCAGATGGGGCTCCCAATCGCGCACTTCGGGGGCAAGGGTGGGCATCTCGTCGGCGGCGATATAGGGCGGATTCGACACGATCAGATCATAGCGACCCGTAACATTGGAAAACCAGTCGGAAGGGCAGAAGCTGGCGCGGGCGGCCAAACCCAGCGCCGCGGCATTGCTTTCGGCCACGGTAAGGGCTGCAGGTGACAGATCAACCCCCAAACCCTGCGCCTCGGGCATCGCATGCAGGCAGGACAGCAGGATGCAACCCGTCCCAGTACCCAAGTCCAGCATGGTCTGGAACGGCGCTTTCAGCGCCTCGGCCACCAGTGTTTCGGTGTCGGGGCGGGGGTCGAGTGTATCGCGCGTCACGCGAAAGCTTAAGCCCCAGAACAGGCGTTGGCCGATGATTTGGGCCAACGGCTGGCGGGCAAGACGCGCCGCGATCGCCTCCTCAAACACCAGCGTTTGCGGTCCGGTCATCGCCTCGGCCAAGTGCAGCGTCAGGCGGTCTTGGGCAATGCCAAGGGCATGGGCCAGAAGCAGCCGCGCATCCAGCGCCGCGTCCTCGATGCCACCCGCGCGCAGGCGCGCGATGGCCGCGCGCAGCGCCTCATGCGCCGTCATCCTTCCATCTCGGCCAGTTTGGCGGCCTGATCATGGGAAGTCAGCCCGTCAATCACCTCGCCGATATCGCCCTGCATGATCTGACCCAACGAGTAAAGCGTCAGGTTGATACGGTGATCGGTCATCCGGCCTTGGGGGAAGTTGTAGGTGCGGATACGCTCGGACCGATCGCCACTGCCGACCTGCGCCTTGCGATCCGCTGCGCGCTGGCTGTGCAGCCGTTCACGTTCTGCCTCATAAAGCCGGGCGCGCAAGACTTGCATGGCGATCTCGCGGTTGCGGTGTTGGGATTTCTCGGAACTGGTCACGATCATGCCAGTGGGCAAATGGGTGATCCGCACCGCCGAATCCGTGGTGTTCACATGCTGGCCGCCGGCACCAGACGAGCGCATGGTGTCAATGCGGATATCTGAGGCGGGGATGTCGATATCCACCTCCTCCGCCTCGGGCAGCACGGCCACGGTCGCCGCCGACGTATGCACGCGCCCTTGCGCTTCGGTTTCAGGCACGCGCTGCACGCGGTGCACGCCGGATTCGTATTTCAGCCGGGCATAGACGCCCTCACCCGAAATCAGCGCGGTAAACTCCTTGATGCCGCCAAGGTCCGAGGCCTGATGCTCCAATACCTCCCATGTCCAGCCCATGCGTTCCGCATGGCGCTGATACATGCGCACGAGATCACCGGCAAAAAGCGCCGCCTCATCGCCACCGGTGCCGGGGCGGATTTCCAAAATGGCCGGGCGGGCGTCGGCGGCATCTTTCGGCAAAAGCGCCAGCCGCAGCCGATCCTCCATCTCAGGGATACGGGCCTTGAGCGCGGGAATTTCTTCTTCGGCCAAAGCCTTCATATCGGGGTCTGCCAACATTACCTCAGCCTCAGCCAGATCGGCCAGCGCCCGATTGTAGGCCGCGATCTCCTCGGCCACAGGCTTGAGGTCAGAGTATTCCCGCGCCACCTGCGCGATTTCAGCCGGGGCAGCGCCCGCATTCAGGCGCGCCTCGAGAAACTCAAAGCGTCGGGTGATCTGGGCGAGTTTGTCTTGCGGAACCATGCGCCCGGGTTTGGCCTGTTGTGCCGGGTCGGTCAAGGGGCCTCAGGCGGCCGCAACGTCCTGCTCTTCGGCCGATTGGCGCGCCCACATGGCGGCATATTTGCCCTCCAGCGCCAAAAGCTCGTCATGGCGACCCTGTTCGGTGACGCGGCCATCTTCCAGCACCAAAATGCAATCGGCATCCGCAATCGTCGACAGCCGATGCGCAATGGTGATGACCGACCGGCCCTGCCCCATTTCGGTCAGGCTTTCCTGAATCGACTGCTCGGTCTGGGTGTCCAAGGCACTGGTCGCCTCGTCCAAGATCAGGATAGGCGGGTTCTTCAACAGCGTGCGTGCAATGCCGACGCGCTGCTTTTCCCCGCCCGAAAGCTTCAGGCCCCGCTCGCCCACCGTGGTGTCATAGCCATCGGGTAAGGACATGATGAAATCATGGATCCGGGCGGCTTTGGCGGCGTCATGAACCTCGGCCTCCGTCGCGCCACAACGGCCATAAGCGATGTTATAGTACACCGTGTCGTTGAACAAAACGGTGTCCTGCGGCACGACACCGATCACGGCGTGCAGGCTGGTCTGCTGCACATCGCGGATGTCTTGGCCATCAATGCGGATTGCCCCGCCGGTGACATCGTAAAACCGGAACAAAAGCCGCCCGATGGTTGATTTTCCTGATCCAGAGGGGCCAACAAGCGCCACCTTCTGGCCAGGCCGCACGGTCAGTGAAATGCCCTTCAGGATTGCGCGCGCCGGGTCATAGGCGAAGCAGACATTGTCAAACACAATCTCGCCGCCGCGCACCGTAATGGGGGCTGCTGCGGGCTTGTCGACCACTTCGGCGGGTTGGCCCAGAAGGCCAAACATCTGGCCCATATCGACCAAAGCCTGCCGGATCTCGCGGTAGACGGTGCCCAGAAAGTTCAAGGGCATGGTAATCTGGATCATATAGGCGTTGACCATCACGAAATCGCCCACCGTCAAGACCCCGGCCTGCACGCCTTTGGCGGCCATGATCATCACAATCACCAACCCCGTGGTGATGATGAAGGACTGCCCGGCATTCAGGAACGACAGGCTTTGTCCAGTCTTAACAGCCGCCACCTCATAGCGCTGCATCGCCACATCATAGCGCGCGGCCTCGCGTTCTTCAGCGTTGAAATACTTGACGGTTTCAAAGTTCAGCAGGCTGTCGACCGCCTTTTGGTTGGCGTCAGTGTCCTGATCGTTCATCTCGCGGCGGATGCGCACACGCAGTTCGGTCACTTTGAAGGTGAAGGCCACGTAAATCGCGATCGTCACCACCACAACGGCCATATATTGCCAGCCAAAAAGCACCGCAAAAAGGACCGACACCATGGTCAGTTCCAAGATCAACGGGCCGACTGAGAACAGCATAAAGCGCAACAGGAAATCGACACCCTTCACGCCGCGTTCAATGATGCGGCTCAGGCCCCCGGTCTTGCGGGTGATGTGATAGCGCAACGACAGCGCATGGATGTGGCGGAAGGTTTCCAGCGCCAGTTGGCGAATGGCGCGCTGGCCGACGCGGGCAAAGACGGCATCGCGCGCCTCGCCAAAGGCCACTGCCCCCAGCCGCGCCAGACCATAGGCGACCGTCAACCCGACCGCACCGAAGGCCATCATCCAGACCGGATCTTGAACGGCCTCACCGCTCAGCATGTCAACCGCCAGCTTGTAAAGATAGGGCGTGGTGACCGAAATGAGCTTGGCCATGACCAAAAGCAAGAGAGCGCCCACCACCCGCCGCTTGACCCATCCCTGCCCCTCTGGCCACAGATAAGGCAGCACGCGGGCAATGGTCTGCCATCCCGAGGCGGGGGCTGGGGTCTGATCGGCAGAGGTGGCGGTGTGGCGGGGCATGGCTAAGACTCATCGATGGCGGTGCTGATCTCCTCCCTAGAGTCGGGGGGGGGATTGTTCAATGCCGCATCAACGCACAGCCAGCCCTGCGCGACCTGCGCCAAACGGTCACGCGCGGGCAGATCCCAAATCCTCACGCTTTCATCTTGGCAAAAATACTCCCGCCGGAGGCCCCGGCCCGCCATGCGCGCGGTGGCCTAGGGTTGGGGCACGGTAAAGACCTGTCCGGGATAGATCAGGTCGGGGTCCTTGATCTTGTCGCGGTTGGCTTCGAACACCTGAACATAAAGCACCCCATCGCCATAGGTCTCTCGCGCGATAGCCCAAAGCGTCAGGCCGGGCTGCACGGTGATGGTGATGGGTGCAGGGGCGTCCACCGCTGCGGCTTCGGCGCTGCCGTCGCTTGCCGCGGCGACCTGAGTCGCTTCAGCCACGGCCTCTGTTTCGGTCCCTTCTGCGGGATCGGCCTCGGTGGATGGCTGAGTTTCTGCTTCAGTCGTGGTCCCACTCGTTGTATCAGTCGCAACCTCAGCCTCCGCCTGCGTCTCAGCGACGGCTTTCGCCGGGGCCTCGCGGGTGAAAGGTGTCTCGAACCGCGTGACCACGGCCCCGGTTGCGTCAATTTCATCGACGCGCAGCACATGCGGCCCTGCCGCCACATCGGCCAGCGACGCACTCCAGGTGCCGGTGCTATCCGCCACAGCTTCCGCGACCGGCGCATCGTTCAGATAGATCCGCAGTTTGGCACCAAGACCGGACTTGCCCGAAAGATTAACCTCTCCAGCCGCGCCATAGGCGATGGTGTCGATCGAAATTGGCAAGGCGGGCGCGTCAGACGCGCTGCCACTCTCCACCACGCTCACCCCCTCGGGCGAGAGCACAAGGCCCGCCGTCTCGGTCGCAGTCGCGGTTGTCGTCTCGGCTGCGTCACCGGCCGCCTTCACAGGTGCAAGGGCCAGACTATCTGGCCCAGGGGTCTCGGTCCCATCGGGACCAATCTGCACAAGGCTCAAAAGGCGCGGGGTGTCCGAAGGCGACAGCGTCAGCAGCGTGGCAAATTGACCAGAGGCGTCGGCCGCGATCTGGCTCAGCTCCACGCCGTCCAGCCGCAAGGAGATCATGGCCCCCGGTGCAGCCGTACCAGCAATGGTTGCAAGCCCTCCCTCATCCACCCGCACCACGTCAAGGCGCGGCGCCGTTGCGGCAGCCTCAGACGCGGTCACCTCAGGCGCGGCCTCTTCGGGCACAGATGCAACGGTGGCCTCTTCGGGTGCTGCAGGCGCAGGGGCCTCGACAGCGGCCGTCTCGGTCTGTGGCGCGTCAGGTTGCAACGGGCGCAAAAACCAAAGCGCGCTGATCACGGCCAATACCGTCACACCAGTTGCCACGGCCCATTTGGCCGATCCATTTGCCTTCATGATTGCCTGTCTCCCCAAGCCCTTCTTTTCTTTGCATGGGAACCCCGATACACCACTGAAAGCAACCTTTTTTTAAGGATCGTGAAGATGACAGCTCCCCGCTTTTCGATCTGCGTGTTCTGCGGTGCGCGAACCGGCACCAATCCTGCACATGCCGAGGCCGGGCGAGCAACCGGCGCGATGATCGCCGCCAACGGCTGGCGGCTGGTCTATGGCGCGGGCGATGTCGGCATCATGGGCGAAGTGGCGCGCGCCGCTCAAGGGGCCGGGGCCACCACCATGGGCGTGATCCCAACGCATCTGATGGGGGCCGAGCGCGGCAAGCGCGATGTGACACAGTTCATCATCACCGAGGACATGCACGAGCGAAAGAAGGTCATGTTCATGAACTGCGACGCCATCGTGGTCCTGCCCGGCGGCGCGGGCTCACTGGATGAGTTCTTTGAGGTGCTGACCTGGGCGCAGATTGGGCTGCATAAGAAGCCGATTTTTCTGGTGGACAGCCAAGGCTATTGGCAGCCGCTTGAAGCACTTTTGGCCCATATCGTCGCGCAGGGCTTTGCCGATGCATCGATGATGACGCTTTACACCAGCGTGCCCGATGTCGGGTCGCTTGAGACCGCGTTGCGAGCAGCCCTTTGCTGACGCCGGTCCTGACGCCACACCTCAAACGAGTAGACCGCCAGCGCCATCCAGATCAGACCAAAGGCCGCGCCATGCCACGGAGTAAAGGGCTCACCCATCACCACCACGGCAGAAAAGGCTTGTAGGGTCGGGTTCAGGTATTGCACCAGACCCAGCGTGGACAGCCGCACGCGCTGCGCGCCCCAGGAAAACAGCACCAAAGGCACCCCGGTGATAATGCCGGTGACCGGCAGCATCAGCGTCGAATAAAGGTCGGCCCCGAACCAGCCCCCTGCCCGGCCAAAAATCTGCCCGCCGAACGCGGCCCAAACCAAAAGCGCCAGCGCAAAGGGCGCGATCAGCGCCACTTCGGCGGTGACCGAAACGGCGGCGGGCGCATCCAGCTTTTTCTTTATCAGCATGTAAGGCGCAAAGGAAAAGGCAAGCGCCAGAGCCATCCAAGGCGCCACGCCAAGGCCCCATGTCAAAAGCCCCACCGCCAGCGCCGCCAGCATCACCGCAGCCCCCTGCGCGCGGCTCAGACGCTCGCCCAAAAGAACGACCCCCATAACCACGGTCACCAGCGGGAAGATGTAATAGCCAAGGCTCGCCTGAATCGCATAGCCCGCCTGAATGGCAAAGATGAACAGCCCCCAATTCAGCGCCACAATCGCACCCGCCAAGGCCACCCGCGCCCGCATTGGCCCAGACAGTAGTTCAGCCACCTGCAACAATCGCCCCCGCAACGCCAGCACCGCACCAAACAACACCAGCGTCCACAAAGACCGATGTGCCAGCACCTCCAAAGGCGGCACATGTGACATCGCCTTGTAATAAAGGGTCGCAAAGCCCCAGATCACACAGGCGCAAACAATGGCCAGAACCCCTTTTGTCGCCTCAGTCATTCCAGCCCCAAACGAAAACCGCCGCCCCTGCTCGGGACGGCGGTTGATCCGTGACACAGGGGCGTGATGCCCGCAAGCCTTAGAGCTTGGCGGCAACCGCTTCCCAGTTAACCAGCTTCTCAAGGAAGTTGGTCAGGTAAGCGGGGCGCTTGTTGCGGAAGTCGATGTAATAGGAATGCTCCCACACATCGCAGCCCAAAAGCGCGGTTTGACCAAAGCACAGGGGGTTCACGCCGTTTTCGGTCTTGGTGACCTTCAGCGCGCCGTCCTTGTCCTTCACCAGCCAGCACCAGCCCGAGCCGAACTGGCCCGCACCGGCGGCGGCGAAATCTTCCTTGAACTTGGCAACCGACCCAAAAGCCTCAACCAGCGCCTTGTCCAAAGCGCCCGGCATCTTTTTGTTTTCGCCCGGGCCCATCACGTCCCAAAACAGGTTGTGGTTCCAGTGCTGCGAGGCATTGTTGAAAATGCCGTTCTGAGCCACAGCGCCGGCATTGTAGGTGCCGCGCACGATGTCTTCCAGCGACTTGCCTTCCCATTCGGTGCCGGCAATCAGCTTGTTGCCGTTGTCGACATAGGCCTTGTGGTGAATGTCGTGGTGATACTCAAAAGTTTCCTTCGACATGCCAAGCGAGGCGAGCGCATCGTGGGCATAAGGAAGATCGGGAAGGGTGAAAGCCATCTGACTTCTCCTGTTCAGGGGTTCGCGGTTCGTTGGAATAAGGGGGCAAGACCGGGGAAGGTCAAGGGCCGATCAGGATTTTCCGCCCGGAAGGGCCGCTTCTATGGCCGGCCACAAGACCTCCAGCGGTTCCACGCCGATGGACAGACGAATAAAGCCCGGTGCCACGGCATCGCCCCAGCGCGCCCGCCGCTCGGCCGCCGTGTGCACGCCACCAAAGCTGGTGGCCTGTTCGATCAGCGGGCATTTGGTCAAGAACGCCTCGGCCGTGGCCTCATCGGCCAGTTCCAAGCCGATCAGAAAGCCGCCGTTCATCATCTGCCGCTGTGCCACCGCATGGGCCGGGTCCGCCGCCCGCCCCGGATAGCGCAGCCCCGTCACCGCGGGATGCGCGGCGAGGCGATCTGCGATGACCGCCGCACTTTCGCACATCCGTGAAAGCCGCACCTCCAGCGTCTCAATCCCGCGATGCACGAGATAAGCCTCAAACGGCCCCGGCACCGCGCCCGATTGCCGCCGCCATTCGCGGATCCGCGCCATCAGATTGGCATCGCGCCCTGCCACATGGCCGAACAAAGCATCAGAATGGCCCGCAGGTGCCTTGGTGTCAGCCGCAACCACCAGATCGACGCCAAGATCCAAGGGGCGCTGCAACAAAGGCGTCATCGTGGTGTTGTCGGCAATCACCATGGCCCCCGCCGCATGGGCACGCGCAGCAATGGCGGCGATGTCGATGACATCCAATGCCGGGTTCGAGGGCGTCTCGATGTAGATCACGTCAAAGCCCGTGAACTCTGCCGCCGCCATCTCCAGCGTCGGCACTTCCACAACCTCAACCCCGTAAACCTGCAACAGATCGCGCCCCAAAAGCCGGGTCACATAATAGCCGTCCGACGGAATCATCACCCGCGCCCCGGCCTTCAGACAGCAGATCAAAGCCGCCGAAATCGCAGCCATCCCCGACGGGAAAGACACCACCTCGGCAGCTTCCAAAATCGCAAGCTGGGTCTCAACCGCATCCCAAGTCGGCTGGCCAGAGCGGCCATAGTAATAGGCCGAACCCTGCGCTTCAGGCAGATGAAAGGTCGTGGCGACCGAAATCGGCGGCACCACCGGATCACCAAGGTTCAATCCCGCCTTTCGATGGTGCAACACCTGCGACATCCGCGCCTTGGCGACCTCATCCATCTCACGAGCCTTTCATCTTGGCAAAAATACTCCACGGGGGTCCGGGGGTGTGAAACCCCCGGCTTATCGACCCGCGCTTACTCCAGCCTTGCCGGGAACCCCGGCGCGCGCAAGTCGGTATCCAACAGATCTTCCAGAAGTTTCGCGATCATCGGCGATTGCGCCTCGCCGCCATAGGCGGCTTTGGCGGCGATATAGGTCTGGTTGGTCATCGAGGCGAGATCCAGGGGCACGCCGAATTCCTTGCCAAAGCCCAAGGCAAAGCCCAGATCCTTCAGCGCAAGATCCACATTGAAGGCAATGTCATACGATCCGTTCAGGATCAGCGCGCCTTCGGTTTCATGCACAAAGGAATTGCCCGAGGACGCCGCAATCGCGTGCCAAGCCTGCCCCAGATCAAGCCCACCGCGTTTGGCCAGCATCAAGGCCTCGGACGTGGCTTTCAGGTGAATAAACGCCAGCATATTGGTGATGACCTTGATGATCGACGAGGATCCAAGCGGACCCATATGGAAAATCCGGTCACCCATCGCCTCCATCGCGCCATGGTGCAGATCAAAGAGATCCTTGTCACCACCGGCAAGCATGGTGATCTTGCCCTGATAGGCCAGATGCACACCGCCCGTCACCGGCAGTTCCAGCATCCGCACCCCAGCCTCGGCGGCCACTGCGGCCAGGCTCAGCACCTCATCACGGCCGAGCGTCGACATCTCGACCCACGACGCGCCATTCTTCATCCGCGGCAGAATGTTGCGCAACACGCGCTCAGACACCGCTGGCGAGGGCAGGCAGGTGATGACGTGATCGACCGAACCGGCCAAGTCTTCGGCGCTCTTGGCCAGCGTGGCCCCCATGGCCACCAAAGGCTCGGCCAGTTTGGGGTTCAGGTCATAGACCGTCACCTTGAAGCCCGCCTTCACCAAGCAGCCCGCGCAGGCCGCGCCCAGATTGCCAAGGCCGATATATCCGTAATGCATGTTGTCTCCCTGCCCCGCGCGTGGCGGTTTCTCTTCCTGTCTGATCCGCGCTCAGGCGCCCCAGCCAACCACACCCTTGACCTCGCAGAAGTCATGGATGCCCCAGTCGGCATATTCGCGCCCGTTGCCCGATTGCTTGTACCCGCCGAAGGGGGCGAAGGTGTCCCAGTCGGGGTAATTCAGGTTCACTGTCCCTGCCCGCAAGCGACGCGCCACGGGCTTGGCCTCTTCAACCGACCCCGCGATATAGGCGGCCAGCCCATAGGGCGTGTCATTGGCCATACGGACCGCGTCATCGATGCTGTCGTAAGGCAAGATCGCCAAGACGGGGCCGAAAATCTCTTCGCGTGAGATGGTCATCTCATGGGTCACATGACCAAAAATCGTTGGCTTAACGAACCAGCCCCGGTTCATGCCAGCCGGACGGCCCAAACCGCCGCACACCAGCGTCGCGCCTTCATCAATGCCCGCCTGAATTAAGCCCTGCACCTTGTCAAACTGCGCCTTGGAGATCAGCGGGCCCATCGTGGTGCCCTCATCGCGCGGGTCGCCCACGACCACCTCATCAGCGGCCGCACGGGCAAAGTCCAAGGCCTGATCATGCTGGCTGCGGTGGATGAACATCCGGGTCGGCGCGTCGCAGGACTGGCCGGTGTTGCCAAAGCAACCGGCAACGCCCGCCTTGACCGCCGCTTCCAGATCGGCCGAGGGCAGAATGATATTGGGCGATTTGCCGCCCAACTCCTGCGCCACCCGCTTCACAGTCGGGGCGGCAGCCGCCGCAACAGCCGTGCCTGCCCGGGTTGACCCGGTAAAGGACACCATGTCCACGAAAGGATGCGACGACATCCGCGCGCCCACATCGGGGCCGGTGCCGTTCACCAGGTTGAACACCCCTGAAGGTACACCCGCATCATGGCAAACCTGGGCGAAAAAGACCCCCGACATCGGCGCGATCTCCGACGGCTTCAGCACCATCGTACAGCCCGCAACCAAGGCCGGGGCCACTTTGCAGGCGATCTGGTTCATCGGCCAGTTCCACGGCGTGATCAGCGCGCAGACCCCGATCCCTTCGCGGATGATCCGGGTGGTGCCGCGCATCTCCTCCCAGTGGAAGGTTTCCGCCGCCTTCAGCGTCGCCTCGATATGCACCTGCCCCGCCCACACCTGAGCGCCCCGCGACCATTCAATCGGCGCGCCCATTTCGGTGGACATGACTTGCGCAAACTCTTCGGAGCGTTCGTTGTAGATCTCCAGAACCCGACGCAAGACAGCAATGCGTTCGGCCACCGGCCGCACGGTCCAGCCATCAAAGGCCGCCCGCGCGGCCGCGATGGCCGCGTCAATATCGGCCTGATCGCCCAAGGCAACTTCGGCAACGATCTCTTCCGTTGCCGGGTTTTCCACCCCCATCCGCGCCGCCGAGTGGGGTGCAACCCACTGACCGTTGATATAGAATTTATCCATATTTGACAGAATCATAGGAACCTCACTTAAAGTAGATATTGAAGCGGGCCCGGATCATGCGGTCGATCTCGCCGTCCACAACACAGCCCGCCTTGGACAAAATCTCATTCTTGCGCGCAATGGCGGTATCCAACAGCAAGGGCTTGCCAGCCTCATTCCATTCCTTCGGACTCATCCGGTTGCCGCAGGATGGATAGATGTATTCAGTCTGCATCAGCTTCAGCGTCTGATCCGAACCCAGGTAATGGCCCGGTCCGCCCAAGCAGACCTCTTTCATCGCATCCAAAGAGGTGCTGTCAGGCGTGACATCAATGCCGCGCACCAAACGCATGGTTTGGCCCAAAAGGTCATCGCCCAAGACAAGGCTTTCCAGACAGAATCCCAGAAGGCTGGCATGCATGCCCACCGCTTCATAGCACATGTTCAGACCGGCCAGACCGGCCAGGGAGTTGGTGATCCCCTGCTCCCATCCGGCCTGCATATCGGGCAGTTTGCTGTCAGAAATCCCCGACGCAGCCCCGCCGGGCAGGTCATAAAAGCGGTGCATCTGCG
>JBILYK010000096.1:0-13413 GCA_044377735.1 Paracoccaceae bacterium
CCGGGGGGGGGGCGGGCCGCCCCCCCCCCCCCGGTTTCGCGGCAGATCACGCGCGTACGCGCTCGGATTTCGCATCATACATCGGTACCAGCGAGGCCACCGCCTCGTGGCGCACGCCTGCCACTTCGATCTCATAGCGGCTGGCCAGAATCTCTTCGTCGCTTTGGCCCTTGCAAGGCACATAGCCCATACCGATCGCCCCGCCGAGGAAATGGCCGTAATTGCCCGAGGTCACCGGCCCCACGATCTTGCCATCACGCACCAACGCCTCGTTGTGGAAGAGCAAGGGCTCGGGGTCTGTCAGGCGGAACTGAAGCATGCGGCGGTCCATGCCCGCCTCTTCCTTGCGCAGCACGGCCTCACGACCAAGGAAGGCCGCTTTCTTGCGGCTGACGGTAAAGCCAAGCCCGGCCTCCAGCACATGATCTTCATCGGTGATGTCATGGCCCCAGTGGCGGTAGGCTTTTTCAATCCGGCAAGAATCCAGCGTGTGCAAACCGCACAGCTTCAGGCCCAGATCGCCGCCTGCCTCTTCCAGCGCCTCAAAGACATGGGCGGTCTGGTCGGAGGAGACGTAAAGCTCCCAGCCGAGCTCGCCCACATAGGTCACGCGGTGCGCGCGGGCGAGCCCCATGCCCACTTCGATTTCCTTTGCCGTGCCAAAGGGATGGGCGGCATTGCTGAAATCGCCCGGCGAGACCCGGGTCATCAGATCGCGCGCTTTCGGCCCCATCACGCACAGCACCGACTCAGCCGCCGTCATGTCGGTGATGACGGCAAACTCATCTTGCAGGTTTTGGCGCAGCCACGCCAGATTGCGCTGCAAGGTCGCCCCCGGCACCACCAGAAGATAGGCGGTTTCCGACAGGCGAGTGACGGTCAGGTCGGCCTCGATGCCGCCCTTTTCATTCAAGAGCATCGTATAAACGATCCGCCCCTCGGCCACATCCATCTGTGCCGAGCACAGGCGGTTGAGGAAGGCACAGGCATCGCGCCCCTCGACCCGGATTTTCCCGAACGAGGTCATGTCAAAGAACCCAACCCCGGTGCGAACGGCCATATGTTCGGCCTTTTGGTTGTCGAACCAGTTCTGCCGCTTCCACGAATATTTGTATTCCCGCTCTTGGCCCTCATTGGCGAACCAGTTGGCACGCTCCCAACCCGCCACTTCGCCAAAGACCGCGCCGCGGGCCTTCAGGTGGTCATGCAGCGGCGCGCGGCGCACGCCCCGGCTGGTTTCGACCTGCCGATAGGGGAAGTGGTCGGCGTAGAGAAGGCCCAGCGTTTCGGTGACGCGTTCCTTCAGATACTTGCGGTTCTTCTGGAACGGCTGGGCACGGCGGATATCCACCTCCCACAGATCAAAGGGCGCCTCGCCCTCGACGATCCAATGAGCCAGCGCCATCCCTGCCCCGCCCGACCCGGCAATGCCGACCGAGTTATAGCCTGCCGCCACCCAATAGCCCTTCACCTCAGGGGCTTCTCCCAAGTAATAGCGGTCATCGGGGGTAAAGCTTTCCGGACCGTTAAAGAAGGTATGGATGCCAGAGGTCTGGAACAGCGGCATGCGGTTCATGGCGTGTTCCAGAATGGGCATGAAGTGATCCCAATCCTCGGGCAGCGTGTCAAACTCGAAATCCTCACGGATGCCCGTCATGCCCCAAGGTTTGGCCTTCGGCTCAAAGGCACCGATCATCATCTTGCCGGCGTCGGATTTGTAATAGGCGCATTCGTCGGGCACGCGCAGCACCGGCAGGTGGCCCAGCCCTTCGACAGGTTCGGTGATCAGATAGAAATGCTCGCAGGCGTGCAGCGGCAGGGTCACGCCCGATTGTTCGGCCAGATCACGGCCCCACATGCCGCCGCAGTTCACCACCACATCGGTCGCTATATGGCCCGGCTCGCCATTCTTACCAACATAATCAACGCCGGTAACGCGGCCATTCGCGCGCGTCACGCCCATGACCTTGGTATATTCAAAAATCTGCGCGCCCTGCATGCGGGCACCCTTGGCCAGCGCCATCGCGATATTGGCCGGGTCACATTGCCCGTCCAAGGGCAGATGCACCGCACCCACCACATCGCCCACGTTCAGGTGCGGATACATCGCCTTGGCTTCCGAGGGCGAGATTTCCTGCACATCGACATTGAAAATCCGCGCGACAGTGGCCTGACGCAGCAATTCCTCATGGCGGTGTTCCGTCAGCGCAACCGAGATTGATCCCACCTGCCGCATCCCGGTTTCAACCCCGGTTTCCGCCGCCAGCTTGACGTAAAGATCAGCCGAGTACTTGGCCAGACGCGTCATATTGGCCGACCCGCGCAACTGCCCGATCAACCCAGCAGCATGCCACGTGGTGCCCGAAGTCAGTTGTTTGCGTTCCAGAAGAACAATGTCCTTCCAGCCCATCTTGGCCAGATGATAGGCCACCGAGCAGCCAGAGACGCCGCCGCCGATAATGACGGCACGGGCTTTGGAAGGGATCGTCATGGGGAGGTCTCCGGGGGAACAAGGACAAGTTTGCCGGGATAGCGCCCGGCGGCCAGATCGTCTTGGGCGCGGGCAATGTCGCGCAAGGGGTAGGTGTTGGACACCACGGGCCGGATGCGGCCAGTGTTGATGATGGTGACAAGCCCCGCGAACACTTCGCGCGGCTGATGCGTCGCGCCATAGATCGTCAGGTCATTCAGGTAAACGCGGCGCAGATCGCCTTTGACCATGGGCCCCGCGACAGCGCCAGATGTGGCATAGCGCCCACCGGGACGCAGCGCGTCAAGTCGGTCTTGCCAGCCGTCGCCGCCAACCACGTCGATCACCACATCAAAGGATTGGAACGCAGGGATCGTGTCGCGGGACAAGATCGCCGCGCCAAAGCCGCGCAGGGGGGCCGATTTCGACAGGCTGCACTGCGCCGTCACGTCTGCACCCGACAAAAGCGCCAGTTGCACCGCCGCAAGCCCCACCCCACCCGAAGCGCCGGTCACCAGCACCCGCTCGCCCACCGCCACTTGGGCACGGGTCAAAAGGTTATGCGCCGTGCCATAGGCGCAAGGCATGGCGCCGATCTCGATATCGGTCAGCGGTGAGGCGGTGACATCATGCAGATGCCGCGCCTTCACCACGCAATACTGCGCAAAGGCCCCGTCAAATTCGGACCCGATCGAGACAAAGTTGATCGGGTTGCCCTTGGTCGGCTCATGCTGATTGGTCGGGCAAATGACGCGCGCGCCAAGAGGAAAGCCCGTGACGCCCTCGCCCAACGCCACGACCCGACCGCAAAGGTCCGAGCCTTGGATGCGCGGGAATGCCATTTCCCCAGCCCAGCCCGCCGCCCGGCCTTCGCCGCCATACCAACCCTTGCGGGTGTTCAGGTCAGTCATATTGACCCCGGCCGCCAGCACGCGCACCAGAACTTCGCCCGGCATGGGGCGTGGCACGGGGATATCCTCGCGCCAGACGAGCTTTTCGGGCCCGCCATGTCCTGTCAATTGCACGCCGCACATGCTGGCCGGGATCTTGGTCATGCCCGGATGCGTTCGTTCTTGGCGTCCCACAGGGGGGCGTCTTCCTGAACGACAGCGGGGTAAAGCGAACCGAAGATTTCGACCTGAACCTTGGTGCCAGGCACGTTGACTTCGGTCTTGAGCATGCCAAGGCCAATACACGCGCCAACCCGGTGGCCGTAGTAGCCCGAGGTCAGTTCGCCCACGATCTTGCCCTCATGCCAAATGGTGGCCATGTAGGGCGGGTCTTGCTCACCCGCCTCGATCACCAAGGTGGCAAACCGCTTGGTCACGCCACGCTGCTTTTCGGCCTCCAACGCGGCCTTGCCACGGAACTCGGGCTTGGCCCAATCAACAAACCGCTCCAGCCCGCCTTGCAGGATGGTGTAATCGGTCGAAAGATCGCCCTTCCATGCGCGGTAGCCCTTTTCGACACGCAAGGAATTCAGCGCGAACATCCCGAAGGGGCGCAAACCATGGCCCTTGCCGGCACGCATCACGGCATTCCACACTGCCTCGGTATCGGCGGTCTTGGAGTGGATTTCCCAGCCCAATTCGCCCGCGAAAGACACCCGGCAGAGCCAAACCTCAGCCCCGGCGATGCGCGCAGTTTGGTGAGTGAGCCAACCCTTGGTCAGATCGGCATCCGACACCTCGGCCAGAATGGCGCGCGATTTCGGCCCCGTAAGGATCTGGGTCGACCATTCGGTGGTGTGGTCGGTCAGGCTCAGCCCCGGCGCAAGGTGGCGACGCAGCCATTCGCCGTCATGGCTTTGGGCGGTGGCGGCGGTGATGAGAACCATCTCATCATCGGCAATGCGCGCCACCGACATTTCGGTCACGATCCGGCCCTTGTCATCGGCGAAATAAGCCAGACCCAGACGGCCCACATTCGGCACCTTGCCGGTGATCTGGGCGGAGAGCCAAGCCGTCGCCCCTGCCCCTTTCAGGACAAAGCGTGAAAAGCCCGGCAGGTCGAGAATACCTGCGGCATCGCGCACAGCTTGAGCCTCTTCGCGCACCGCAGCGAACCATGGTCCTTCGCGGTCCCATGTGCGCTGTGCGTCTTCCGACACATCATCGCCGGGGCGGGCATACCACACCGGACGCTCCCAGCCGTTATAGGGCGCAAAGACCGCGCCCAGCGCTTTGGTGTGCGCATGCACAGCCGACTGCTTCTTGTCGCGCCCTTCGGGCCACGCATGATGCGGGAAGTGGATGGCGTATTCGTGGCCATAAACCTCCATCCCCTTTTTCACGCAGTAGTCCGGGTCTTCAAAGCCGGTAAAGCGGCGCGGATCGCAAGACCACATATCCCACTCAGTCGCGCCCTCGGTCACCCATTCGGCCAGAACCTTGCCAGCACCGCCCGCTTGGCAAATGCCAAAGGTGAATACACAAGCCTCAAACGCATTCGGCACGCCCGGCATCGGGCCGATCAGCGGATTGCCGTCCGGGGTATAGGGGATCGGGCCGTTGATGACCTTGGACAGCCCCGCCTTGCCCAGCAACGGCACCCGCTCCATCGCGTCATTGATGTGCCATTCCAGACGCTCCAGATCGTCGGGGAACAGCTGGAAGCTGAAATCATCCGGGAACGGGTCGTCCTTGGTGACCCAATGTGCCTTGCAGTTGCCCTCATAGGGGCCAAGGTTGAAGCCGTTCTTTTCCTGCCGCAGGTAATAGCTTGAATCCACATCGCGCAGAAGCGGCAGCTTGTGGCCGACCTCTTTGGTCCAAGCTTCCAGCTCGGGAACCGCTTCAAACAGCATGTACTGGTGGCTCATCACCATCATCGGCAGATCACGGCCAAACCATTTGCCAACCTCGCGGGCATAGTAGCCCGCCGCATTGACAACGATCTCACAGCGGATCTCACCTTTGGGGGTCGAGATCACCCACTCATCCCCTTCGCGCCGCGCGCCGGTGGCCGGGCAGAACCGCTCAATCCGCGCGCCCATCTGCCGCGCGCCCTTGGCAAGGGCTTGGGTCAACTGAGCCGGGTCAATGTCGCCGTCATAGGGGTCGTGCAACGCGCCGGTCAGATCATGGGTCTCGACGAAGGGATACACCTTCCTGATGTCCTCAGGGCTCAGGATCTTCAGATCCATCCCCTGATAGCGGCCCATCCCGACGACCTTTTGAAACTCTTGCAGGCGTTCCTTAGTGTGCCCCAAACGCACCGATCCGGTGACGTTGTAGTTCATCGGGTAATCGACTTCATCGCCCAGACGGCGGTAAAGCTCGGCCGAATAGCGCTGCATGTTCATGATCGACCATGAGGAGGAAAACGTCGGCACATTGCCCGCCGCGTGCCATGTGCTGCCCGCTGTCAGCTCATTTTTCTCCAGCAAGACGCAATCGGTCCATCCGGCTTTGCAAAGGTGGTAAAGGGCCGACGCGCCCACCGCACCGCCCCCAATGATGACCACACGGGCCGAGGTTGGAAAATCCGACATAACGCGCCTCCAAAGCATTCCGGCGCCACTATCACTTGTACGGAAAAACCTTTCAATCTGGGCAATCCCGGTCTATTGATCGACGTATCCGATCAGGCAAATCAGATGGGCAGCACCGATGCAGATCGAACTTCTCGACACTTTCCTTGATCTGGTGCAAACGCGCAGCTTTCACCGCAGCGCCGAACGGCTGGCGATCACACAGTCCACCGTCTCGGCGCGGGTGCAAGTGCTGGAACAGGCGATCGGGGCGCGGCTCTTTTCACGCTCTCGTGCGGGCACGCAGTTGACCACCGAAGGGCTGAAATTCCTGCCCCACGCGCGCGGGCTACGCCACGCCTGGACCGAGGCGCAGCGCTCCGTCGCCCCGGCGGGGGATGCTGCCGTCTCGCTTCGGATCGGCATCCAGCATGACCTTGCGACTGGTCACATCGGCAGCTGGATGGCCGCCTTTCGCAAAGCTCTGCCCGATTGTGCCTTCTACATTGAGCCGGATTACTCGATCCAGATGTGCGAAGATGTGGCCAAAGGGGCGCTGGATTATGCCATCATCTTTTCGCCCCAACCCCAGCCCGACCTGCATTTCACTTCCGTGGGCGAGGTGACGTATCACCTGATTTCTTCAACAGGCCAACGCCGCGCCGATCTGAGCCCCGCGCACTATATCCGCGCAAGCTATTCCCCGGCCTTTGATGCCGCCCATGCCCAAGCCCTGCCCGAAATGTCAGCCACCCCCTTTGCATCAGGGCAAGAGGCTGCGGTCGCGGGGCTCTTGCAATCTTTGGGCGGGGCCGCCTTCGTGCTGGATCGCACGGCGGCGGCCCTGATCGAGACCGGCAAATTCACGGCCGTCAGCGATGTCGAGCCGATCAGCCAGCCGGTCTATGTGATGATGCACCAGCGCCACCGCCCACAGCGCATGCACAAACGGCTGACCAAGACCGTGGTCAAGATGTTTGGCCAGCGCTGATACCCCGCCCGAACCCGCCCTATCATCTTGGCCCAAATACCCCCCGCCGGAGGTATCCAACACCAGCCCGCGGCGCGGCGGGGTCAGACGAGGGTCTGCACCCGGTAGCCCGGACCATGGGCGAGCCGCACGAGCGTGATCGGGCTGTCGGCGGTCCAAGTCATGCGTTCGGTGACAAACAGTGCTGTGCCGGGCGCAACACCCAGCACCGCCGCCTCGCGCGGGCTTGCGCCCTCGGCGCTAAAGGCGATGTCGCCAGTCACATAGGCAACATGGGCCACCAGCCATTCATTGGCACTCAGCGCCTGAAAATCCGGCATCGGGCGCGGCAGAATTTCCGAATTCAGCCAGCGGCTTTCAAAGGCAAAGGGTTTGCCATCGGCCAGATGCAGGGTTTCCAGAAACAAAAGCTTAATCCCCGGCGGCAATCCAAGCCGTGAGGCGACGGGCACCGGCGGCTCCAGAAACGCCTGCTTCAACACTTGAAAGCTGTGGGTCTGGCCGCGCGCTTCGATCTCTTGGCGGATCACCGGAATGTCCAGTGTCGCCTTGCGCACCGGCAGCGCTGCGACCCGAGTGCCCGCCTTGCGCCGCCGCTCCAGCACGCCCGCTGTGGCCAATTCACGCAAGGCGCGGTTCACCGTGGCGCGCGCCACACCGAATTCGGTCGCCAGATCCTCTTCGGTCGGTATCTGCGCGCCGGGATGCCACTCGCGCGCCCGGATGCGGCGCAAGACCTCGGCGCGGATGTCTTCCCAACCTTTGATCCCCACGGCCCGCATCCCTTGTTTACAAAGCGTCCCGAAGTCGCGCCATTGCGGTGCGGAAGCGGGCAATAATCCCTTCACGCGCAGCGTGACGGCCACCACTGACGATATGGCGACCAGCCGACCAGACCTCAGCCACCATGCGGTCATCACCCGCAAAGAGGAAAGTGTCGAGCAGCATATCCCCCGCACTGGCCCCCAGATCAGGCCCCGAACAATCCAGCGCCATCAGATCGGCCCATTGTCCCAGCGCAATCGCCCCGCCCTGCCGGCCGGCGGCCAGCGCCCCACCCCGGCAGGCGGTTTCATAAAGCACCCGTCCGGTCGATCGCCCCTCAACCGCCAGCATCGCCCGGCCCTTGCCAGCGAGCCGTTGCGAGTATTCCAGCAACCGCAACTCCTCGGACAGCGAGATGCGCACATTGCTGTCCGACCCCACCCCATAAACCCCGCCGTGCGCCTGAAAGCGCACGCCGTCAAAGATTCCATCCCCCAGATTGGCCTCGGTGATCGGGCAAAGCCCCGCCACCGCGCCGGATTTGGCCATGGCTTCCGTTTCAAAAGGCTGCATCTGGGTGGCGTGGATCAGGCACCAGCGCGACGACAGATCGGCATTGGCGATCAGCCATTCCACAGGCCGCGCGCCGGTGGCGGCCTGCACCTCGGCCACCTCGGCGATCTGTTCCGCCACATGGATATGGATCGGCGTTCTAGGGTTCATTAAGGCGGCGGCGCGGATACCCTCGGGGCTGGCCGCACGCAGGGAATGAGGGGCCACGCCAAGAACAGTGTCTGCGGGCAAGGATTTCAGAGCCTTGACCGCCCCATCCCAGAGCCGCGCAAACCGCTCAGGGTCATTGCCAAAGCGCAGTTGCCCCGCCGTCAGCGCCCGCCCGTCACAGCCGCCGCGCTCGTAAAGCACGGGAAGATGCGTCAGCCCCAGACCCGTCTCAGACGCCGCCGCCGCAATGCGGGCGGACATCTCGGCCAGATCATCGTAGGGCGCACCGCCTGGCGCATGATGGAGATAGTGGAACTCGGCAACCGCGGCATAGCCCGCCTCGGCCATCTCCAGCATGACCATGGCAGCAATCGCCTGCACATCCTCGGGCGAAAGCCGGTCCAGAAAGCGATACATCAGCGTGCGCCAGGTCCAGAAACTGTCTTGGCCCGCGCTGCGATATTCCGTCATCCCGGCCATCGCGCGCTGAAACGCGTGAGAGTGCAGGTTGACCATTGCCGGCAAGAGGCAATCCACCTGTTGGCCTTGCACCGGGCTGCCGGGTTGCACCGACGCGATCCGCCCCTCAGCCAATGTGACGCACACATCACTGGCCCAACCATCGGGTAAAAGCGCGGTCTTTGCATGGATCACAGTCATCGGGGCCTCGTCTTGACAGCGACTATTATGTGCAGACATATTAGGCCCAAGCGCAGACAAAAGGCAAGACCCATGGCGATTCTCCTGACCCATGCCACGGTGGCGACCATGACCGAAGGGTATGGGCTGATCGACGATGCCGCCGTGGTCACCGAAGGCGACCGCATCGCGTGGATTGGACAGATGGGCGACCTGCCCAAGGCACATCACGCCCTGCCCGCCCATGACTGCGCGGGCCGTCTGGTGACGCCCGGCCTGATCGATTGCCACAGCCACATCGTCTTTGGCGGCCATCGGGCGGCGGAATTTGAAATGCGGCTGAACGGGGCAAGCTATGAAGAGATCGCGCGCGCAGGCGGTGGGATCCTGTCCACCGTCACCGCGACCCGCGCAGCCTCGGAGGCTGAACTTCTGGCCTCGGCCCTTGCCCGCGCCGACTTGATGATCGCGGCAGGGGCCACGACGATTGAGGTAAAGTCGGGCTATGGGCTGACGCTGGAAGATGAGTTGAAAATGCTGCGCGTGGCGCGCCAGATCGCCAAGCATCGGTCCTTGCGCGTCCTGACCACCCATCTTGCCGCCCATGCCATCCCGCCCGAATACAAGGGGCGCAGCGACGCCTATATCGACGAGGTCGCGATCCCCTCGCTGCACACCGCCCATGCGGAAGGCCTGATCGACGCGGTTGACGCCTTTTGCGAAGGCATCGCCTTTTCGCCCGCGCAGGTGGCGCGGCTGTTTCAGGCGGCCCAAGCCTTGGGCCTGCCGATCAAACTCCATGCCGAGCAGCTGTCAGACCTGAAGGGCGCGGTTCTGGCCGCAGGCTTGGGCGCGCTGTCGTGTGACCATGTTGAATACATTGGAACCGATGGCGTGGCGGCGATGGCGCAGGCCGGAACCGTGGCCGTGATCTTGCCCGGTGCCTTTTACACGCTGCGCGAAACGCAAAGTCCGCCCATCGCGGCCTTCCGGGCCGCAGGCGTGCCGATGGCAGTGGCAACCGATTTCAACCCCGGCTCCTCTCCGCTTTCCAGCCTGCCCTTGGCCATGAACATGGCCTGCACTCTCTTTCGCATGACCCCGCTTGAGGCGCTGCAAGGCACCACGGTCAACGCCGCCAGCGCGTTGGGGCTGGCAGACTGTGGCACCCTCGCGCCCGGCCTGCGCGCCGATCTGTGCCTGTGGGACGCCAGCCACCCGGCCGAATTGTCTTATCGCATCGGGGCCACCCCGCTTTATTCCCGCATCTTCGGAGGCCGTCTTGACGCCTGAAATCCTAACTCCCGAAATCCTGATCCCGGGCGAAACCAAACTTGCCCAGCTTGAACGCATCTGGCGCGAAGAGCGTCCTGCCCAGCTGCACGCCTCAGCCCGCGACGGCATTGACCGCGCCGCAGCCATGATCGCCGCCGCCGCCAATGGCACCGAAGCGGTTTACGGGGTGAACACCGGCTTTGGCAAACTCGCCTCAATCAAGATCGCCGTCGAAGATACGGCGACGCTCCAGCGCAACCTGATCCTGTCGCATTGCTGCGGCGTGGGCGAGCCGATGCCGCGCGCCACGGCCCGGCTGATGATGGTGCTGAAACTTCTGTCACTGGGGCGCGGAGCCTCGGGCGTGCGCCATGAGGTGGTGGTGCTGATCGAGGGCATGCTGGCCCATGGCATCACACCGATCATCCCGGCCCAAGGTTCGGTCGGGGCCTCGGGCGATCTTGCACCTTTGGCCCATATGGCAGCGGCGATGATGGGGCATGGGCAGGTCGAGATTGCGGGCGTCACCACGTCAGCCTCGGCAGCCCTTGCCGAGGCAGGGCTCTCCCCAATTATCCTGGGCGCGAAAGAGGGCCTTGCGCTGATCAACGGCACGCAGTTTTCCACGGCCTATGCGCTGGCGGGCCTGTTTGACGGCTGGCGCGCGGCACAGGCGGCACTGGTCACCAGTGCCATGACCACAGACGCCATCATGGGATCGACCGCGCCCTTGCAGCCCGAAATCCACGCGCTGCGCGGCCAGCCCGGCCAGATTGACGCCGCAACGACACTGCGCGCGCTTTTGGACGGCTCGGTGATCCGCGAAAGCCACCGCGAGGGCGACAGCCGCGTGCAGGACCCCTATTGCATCCGCTGCCAGCCGCAGGTCACAGGCGCAGCAATGGATGTGATGCGTCAGGCCGCCCGTACCCTGGAGATTGAGGCCAATGCCGCCACCGATAATCCCTTGGTGCTGACAAGCGTGGGCATGATCGTGTCGGGTGGGAATTTTCATGCTGAACCAGTCGGCTTTGCGGCCGATATGATCGCCATGGCGTTGTCCGAGATTGGCGCGATTGCCCAACGCCGGGTGGCGTTGATGGTCGATCCGGTCTTGTCCTTCGATCTGCCCGCCTTCCTGACACCAAAGCCTGGCCTGAATTCGGGCTTCATGATCGCCGAGGTCACGACCGCCGCCTTGATGAGTGAAAACAAACACATGGCCCATCCGACGGTGATCGATTCCACCCCCACCAGCGCCAACCAAGAGGACCATGTTTCCATGGCCGCCCATGGCGCGCGCCGTCTGGGGCGGATGGTGGCGAACCTCAACGTAATCCTCGGTGTCGAGGCGCTTTGTGCTGCCCAAGGCATCGAATTCCGCGCCCCCCTGCTCACGTCGGGCCCCTTGCAAGGAGCCGTCTCACGCTTGCGCCGCGATGTGTCCGCCTTGGGCGATGACCGCTATATGGCCGATGACCTGACCGCTGCCGCCCTCCTGATCGGGTCTGGCGAACTTGTCACCGCCACCGCCACCCCCATGCCGCAACTCGCCGTCTGACGGCCCCCAGCCCCGAGGTTCCCATGAACTCCCGTCACAACACCCGCGACGTCTATCCCGCCACCGGCACCGAGATCACCGCGAAAAGCTGGCTGACCGAGGCCGCGATGCGGATGCTGATGAACAACCTGCATCCCGATGTGGCCGAGAACCCGCATGAATTGGTGGTTTATGGCGGCATCGGCCGCGCAGCACGGACATGGGAAGACTTTGACCAGATCGTTGCCACGCTGAAAACGCTGAACGACGATGAAACTTTGCTCGTGCAATCGGGCAAACCGGTTGGCGTGTTTCGCACCCACAAGGACGCGCCCCGCGTGCTGATCGCAAATTCCAACCTCGTGCCGCACTGGGCGACTTGGGATCATTTCAACGAGCTCGATAAGAAGGGGCTGGCCATGTATGGCCAGATGACTGCGGGGTCGTGGATCTACATCGGCACCCAAGGCATCGTGCAGGGCACCTATGAAACCTTTGCCGAAGCGGGCCGCCAGCATTACGGCGGCGATCTGACCGGCAAATGGATCTTGACCGGCGGGCTTGGCGGCATGGGCGGCGCGCAACCCTTGGCCGCCGTGATGGCCGGGGCCTGCTGTCTGGCCGTCGAATGCGATGAGACGCGTATCGATTTTCGAATTCGAACCAGATACTTGGATGCCAAAGCCAAGACATTGGATGAAGCGCTTGCCATCATCGATGACTGGACTTCCAAGGGCGAAGCCAAGTCGGTGGGACTTTTGGGCAATGCCGCCGATGTCTTCCCCGAACTTGTCCGCCGCATGAAGGCTGGTGGTCACCGCCCCGACATCGTCACCGACCAAACCTCGGCCCATGACCCCTTGCACGGCTATCTGCCTCAGGGGTGGAACGTGGCCGAATGGCGCGCCAAACAGGAAACCGATCCCAAGGCGGTGGAAAAAGCGGCCCGCGCCTCGATGCGGACCCATGTTGCGGCGATGGTCGATTTCTGGAACGCGGGCGTGCCGACGCTGGATTACGGCAACAACATCCGGCAGGTCGCGCAGGATGAGGGGCTGGAGAATGCCTTTGCCTTCCCGGGCTTTGTGCCGGCCTATATCCGCCCCCTCTTTTGCAAGGGCATCGGCCCGTTCCGCTGGGTGGCGCTGTCGGGCGATCCCGAAGACATCCACAAGACCGATGCGGCGATGAAAAAGCTCTTCCCGGACAATGCCCACCTGCATCGCTGGCTGGACATGGCGGGCGAGCGGATTGCCTTTCAGGGCCTGCCCGCCCGCATCTGCTGGATCGGCCTTGGCGACCGGCACCGTGCGGGGCTGATGTTCAATGAGATGGTCGCGTCGGGCGAACTCAAAGCGCCCATCGTCATTGGTCGTGACCATCTGGACTCAGGCTCGGTCGCCTCGCCCAACCGCGAGACCGAAGCCATGAAGGACGGCTCAGATGCCGTGTCCGACTGGCCGCTTCTCAACGCGCTCCTCAACACCGCCTCGGGCGCGACTTGGGTGTCGCTGCACCACGGTGGCGGCGTGGGCATG
>JBILYK010000114.1:0-10042 GCA_044377735.1 Paracoccaceae bacterium
CGGCATCGACGCCGCTCAGGCGGCTCAATCAGCGCGAAAATCACTGGAAACGGTGCCTGTCTGGCCCCATAGTGCCCTCAAGCGGCAATGTCGGCGCAGCCGAAGCCGTTGATCAGACCTTCCTTAAGCATGACGGTGTTAGCTCTCCCATTGTGGAGGGCTAACTCATTTTGAGCGCAAGCTGCACCAGCTCGTCTGCATTAGCTGCGCCAGTGACCAAGCAACCAGTTATCTGAATGGATGCTTTGGACGAGATCCCAACAGTGAATCCCAACCATCTTGAGCTTGGATCAAGAAGGGAGAACCTGCCGGATGGGCGGGACTTCTCAGCCAATGGGATGTGCCCGGATCAGCTCGGCCTTGCGTTCGCCGCGTCACCCGAAACCGGGACAGCGTTTGGGGCATTTCTTCTTCTTAAAACAGCAGCTTGTAAACATTCCCATGGGTATCCCTTGTGACGTCATGCCAAGGCAGATGCATTCTGTCCGTGGGCTGGCAATGCCGCCGCTTTGACACCATCATCGTCGCCATCACGTGCCTGCAAAATCGGAATTCGGCAACCTTGCAATGCCGCGGCCAACAGGCAAAGCCACGCACTTCGACATCGCAGATTTTCACCACCCCCCCTTTCTTTTTTCAACCTATAAGTGCACGATGCCACGCAGGACATCTTTTAAAGTATTTTGACGGGGCGGTGCTTTGCACATTGATGGGTTTATCGACCGCTGGAAGGTATCCGGCGGCAGTGAGCGGGCAAACTTTCAGACCTTTGCCAACGAATTGTGCGCGGCGCTGGACCTTCCGCGCCCCAATCCCAAAAACGAAAACGCTGCGCTGAATTCCTACTGCTTTGAACGCCCGGTAACCTTTATCCATACCGGCACCCAATCACATGGTTTCATTGACCTTTACCGCGCTGGGCATTTCGTCATGGAAGCCAAGCAAGGCACCGGCAACACCGATGCCGAGGCCAAGAACAAGGCCCAGCCCGACCTGATCCCCGACCTGCCCAAGGCCACAAGCAAAGGCCATGGGGCACGCGGTACGCGCCGTTGGGATGACACCATGCTGCGCGCCCGAAATCAGGCCGATGGTTATGCCCGCGCTGTGTCGCGCGCCGATGGCTGGCCGCCGTTCCTGATCATTGTGGACGTGGGTCACGTGCTGGAAATCTATGCGGATTTCTCGGGCCAAGGCCAAGGCTATACCCAATTCCCCGATGGCAAGAGCTATCGCATCACCATGGACGACTTGCGCGACGAAAAGGTGCAAGAACGTCTGCGCCTGATCTGGACCAATCCCCACGCGCTTGACCCGTCCAAAATCGCCGCCCAAGTCACCCGTGAAGTGGCAGACCGTTTGGCTGCCCTTGGCAAATCCTTTGAAGGCCAAGGCCATGAACCCGAGGACGTGGCCCGTTTCCTGATGCGGTGCCTGTTCACCATGTTTGCCGAAGATGTGGAACTGATCCCGCCCAAAAGCTTTTCCGACCTTCTCAAACGCCTGCGCGGTCACCCGGCCCACGCCGCCCCGGCGCTGAAAGCCCTGTGGGAAACCATGAACACAGGGGGCTTTTCCGCCGTCCTGACAACCGATCTAAAGAAATTCAACGGTGGGCTGTTCAAGGATGCCGACGCGCTGCCCTTGTCCGAGGTGCAGCTTTCCTTGTTGATCGACGCCGCCGCCCGCGACTGGCGCGAGGTGGAACCCGCGATTTTCGGCACCCTTCTGGAACGCGCGCTGGACAAGCGGCAACGCCACAAGCTGGGGGCGCATTACACGCCCCGCGCCTATGTGGAACGCCTTGTGGTCCCCACCGTGATTGATCCGCTGCGCACCGATTGGGTGAACGTTCAGCAATCGGTCCAGACCCTTCTGGCCGCCGACAAAAAGGCCGAAGCGCTGGCCCTTGTCCGCGCCTTCCATGCCCGCCTGTGCGAAATCCGCGTGCTGGACCCGGCCTGCGGATCGGGCAACTTCCTTTATGTCGCCCTTGAATTGATGAAGCGGCTTGAAGGCGAAGTCACCGCCCTTCTGGCCGATCTGGGCGAGGAACAGACTGCCCTTGCCCTTGCAGGCCATACCGTTGACCCGCATCAATTTCTGGGGCTGGAGCTGAACCCTTGGGCCGCCGCTGTGGCCGAACTGGTGCTGTGGATCGGCTATCTGCAATGGCATTTCCGTACCCATGGCACGGCAAGCCCCGCCGAACCCGTGCTGCGTGATTTCAAGAACATCGAAAACCGCGATGCGGTGCTGACATGGGCCAGCACGAAACCCCGGATGCAAGACGGCCAGCCCGTCACCCGCTGGGATGGGCAAACCACCATTCTGCACCCCGTCACGGGCGAACAGGTGCCAGACCCGCAGGCGCGGGTGCAGGTGCTGGATTACCTCAAACCCCAGCCCGCCACATGGCCCGAGGCTGATTTCATCGTCGGCAACCCGCCCTTTATCGGGGCCAGCCGGATGCGCGACGCCTTGGGCGATGGCTATGCCGAGGCGCTTTGGGCCGCTTATCCCCGCATGCCGCAAAGTGCTGATTTTGTCATGTTCTGGTGGGAAAAGGCCGCATTGGCCGCGCGCGGATGGAAACCCGCCACCGACAAGGCAAAGGCCAAAGGCACCCGTCGTTTTGGCTTTATCACCACCAATTCCCTGCGCCAAACCTTCAACCGCCGCGTGCTGGAACCGCACCTGTCTGATCCCAAAACGCCGCTGTCGCTGACCTTTGCCATTCCCGACCACCCTTGGGTGGACGCAGGCGACGGCGCCGCCGTGCGCATAGCCATGACGGTTGCCGAGGCTGGCCGCGCCCCCGGTCGGCTTGGCACTGTCACCGATGAACGCAAAGGCGAGTATGAGGCCGAAGGCCGCCCGGTGCGCTTTGACATCGAAAAGGGCAAGATTTTCGCCGATCTGCGGATCGGGGCCGATGTGGCCGGGGCTGTGCCGTTGAAGGCGAATGAGGGGATTTGCTCACCGGGCGTGAAATTGCATGGCGCGGGCTTCATCGTGACCCCCGCCGAAGCCCGTGCCTTGGGTTTGGGCACAGTGCCGGGGCTGGAAAATCACATCCGTGAGTATCGCAACGGGCGCGACCTTGTTGCAAACTCGCGTGGCGTCATGGTGATTGACCTGTTCGGATTAACCGAGGCCGAAGTGCGCAGCCGCTTTCCGGCGATCTATCAGCATGTGCTGGACAAGGTGAAACCCGAACGCGACCAGAACAATCGGGACAGTTACAAGAAATACTGGTGGATTCACGGCGAACCTCGCAAGGACTTGCGCCCGGCTTTGGAAGGCTTGCAGCAATTTATTGCGACGGTGGAAACCGCAAAGCACCGGATTTTTAGCTTACTTGGCTCCAGTATTCTCCCTGACAACAAGTTGATCGTAATGGCACTTAGCGACGCATGGCACTTTGTAACTGTCTCCGCGAGAATCCATTGGGTTTGGGCAATCGCAAACGCCGCAAAGATTGGTGTTTATGAGGGCGATGCCGTTTACCCAAAGGGGCAGTGCTTCGACCCCTTCCCCTTCCCAGACCCTACCGAGGTGCAGAAATCCCACCTGCGGTCCTTGGGCGAACAGCTTGACGCCCACCGCAAAGCACAACAAGCCGCCCATCCCAAACTGACCCTGACCGCCATGTATAATGTCTTGGAAAAACTCCGCGCCGGGGAACGGATCGAGGGGAAGGACCGCGAAATCTATGACCAAGGCCTGATCGGCATTTTGCGCGACCTGCACGACCAGATTGATACGGCGGTGGCACAGGCTTACGGCTGGCCCGCCACCCTGACCGATGACGAAATCCTGCACCGTCTGGTGGACCTCAACCGCGAACGGGCCGCCGAAGAGGCGCGCGGCCTGATCCGCTGGCTGCGCCCCGACTACCAAAACCCCGCAGGCCATGCCGCCGAAAAGGGCGAACAGATCACCTTTGACGTCGGTCAGGCCGCCGCCACCGCCAAAGCCCCATGGCCCAAAACCCTGCCCGAACAATTCGCCGCCGTGCGCGCCGCCCTTGCCGAACTGGGCACCGCCACCCCCGAACAAGTGGCCCGCCATTTCGCCCGCACCCGCGCCACCACCGTGGAACCGCTCTTGGCAGTCTTGGCCGGAAATGGCTTGGCCCACCAAACCGAAGATGGGCGGTTTGCCATGTGACCCTGCGGACAGCTGCGAACCGGGCGGGATATGTTGCCCGCCTGTTGCTTTTTCAGTCGGGACATTGTGAAAGCTGCCCCGCCCCCTTGCTTCCCATTTCTGCAATGACGCAAAAGCCATGCTTTGCGACTGCAGGACAGGGGCATGGCCGGGCGGTGCAGACACTGAAAACAGCCCAAAGGACCGCGCCCAGGTCAGGAAGTTTTGTTCTACAGAGGCAAGCGCAAACCCTCAAAACGCCGTGCCGCTTGTGCAAGGTGGGGGATGATCCAGGCGATGAACAAGGCAACGTTCCACAAAACGTAGCGATTCCAATAATTTTATGTGGATAAGTGGCGGAGGGAGTGGGCCTGGCAACGAACTCTCTCGGCGGAGGCCTGAGTAGGCAGGCGCGCAGCTGCGCAAAGTGCGCAATTAAGGCGTTTGCTTGCGGTTTCGCTGGATCCCGCCGGCCAGAGACTAAGCTACTCGGAAACCCGTCCGGCTCCAATTCCGGGGGCGAAAATGGTGAAGCTGAACAAAAGCTTTGATGCCCCGCAGGATTAATGTCAGCGTCGATTTAAGGCAATCAGACCCCACAACTCCCGCGCTAGTGTCCACCAGTACCAGAAAGCGCGATGCCGATAGACCAAAGACCGACTATGCACTAACATCCACTCTGGACTATCCGATAGGGCACTCCACCAGCGTCGGTCAGGACCTCCCAACACAGGAGAGAAGCCCCCATGGATGTTTTTCGGGCCATCTATACGTCCCGGCCTTTCGGCTTCGACCAAGCCATGCTGAGCGGCATTCTGATAGATGCCCGGCACGCAAATATCCGCGACGGGATCACGGGTGCGCTTATCTGCCGTGCCGACATCTACCTACAGTGGCTTGAAGGTCCTGAAGCGCAGGTGCGGGTGCTGTCAGACAAATGCGAACCAGTCTCCGTTTGCCCAACCCAACTCAGGTATCAGGCCGCAAGAAGGCAGCGCCACTCGGCGAGAGCGGCGGCGCGGGACTGTTTGAAGTGATCGCGGTTCTGGAGGTGGCGCTCCGTCGGAAAGTGGTTGTGGACCGAGGCATGGACAGACGCGAACTTTTGCAACGTTCGCATGCGCCGAAACCGCAACATCGCCCGCTCTCGTCGTCGAAAAGGCAGGTGTGAATTCTCGGCCCGGTTGTTGAGCCAGCGCCCCATCTCACGGTCATCACCACGGCCCAGGTCCTTTAGCGCGGCGCCGTATGAGCGCAGGCAGTCCGTCACAATGTTCTCGGGGCGCCCATGCCGCTTCAGCGATTTCTTGAGCAATTTCAGTGCTGCTTTGCGGTCCCTCGTCTTGGTGACAACGCTTTCCAGCACCTCCCCCTCGTGATCGACGGCCCGCCAGAGGTAATGCGTCGCGCCGTTGATCTTCACAAACACCTCGTCGAGGTGCCAGCGCCAGTGTTTACGACCGCGCATTCGATCCACCCGCTTGCGCCTGAGTTCCGCGGCAAACATCGGACCAAACCGGTTCCACCAATAGCGCACCGTTTCGTGGCTGATCTCGATACCACGCTCGTGAAGCAGATCTTCCACGTTGCGCAGCGACAGCGGAAACCGAATGTACAGCATCACTGCCAAGCGGATGATCTCTGGGCTCGTCTTGAAATAGCGGAAAGGTGAGCGCTGGGTCATCCCGAAAGGCTACCCAGACGCCCTCCCCGCCTCAAGCCAGTTTCTTCTGACAGAACCCTATCAGCGCATCCTGAAAATTCTGTCCGAAACCGACCGGATCATGAAGACAATCACCATGGCGCTGGAAGGGGCAGTGTCTTGACGCCCGCCCCAGAACCCGGCGTCCTGATCGTCAAGCGCATAGAACTTTTGGAAGCCTTGGCCCGACGAACAAAAATGAAGCGCGCGCCTGCGGGTGCCACGTCCACGGGCTTAAAGGAGGTTGCCTTCATCCCCGCAATCGGTGGGTTCCGAGTTGAAATGCCCGGTGGCGCGCATTTTGTCTGGGCCATTGCGGGCGAACTGTCAGACGAAGTCTGCTTTCACCCAAAGTTCATTGATGGGCTATTGAAAATCCTCACAAGCCAAACAGCTGAAACGGCAAGCATTTTGGTCATAGATGCGCAGATCGAGTTCAAGTGCGAAGGTTCGAAACTGCGCATACCGCTCATCGCACCCAAAACACCCAAATCCAGATCAAGACGACTCTAAGCGTTTTTTCTTAGGGGGGTATATAGGCGGATATGGCGAGAAAACTGCCAAATTATCCAATTATTTCAAAGGTAAATGGCGGAGGGAGTGGGCCTGGCACCCAACTCTCTTGGCGGGGGCCTGAGTAGGCGTGCGCGCAGCTGCGGGAAGTGCACAATTAAGGCGTTTGCGCGCCGTTTCGCTGGATTCCGCCGAGCAGAGACTAAGCTACTCGGAAACCCGTCCAGCTCCAATTCCAGGGGGCGAAAATGGTGAAGCTGAACAAAAGCTTTGATGCCCCGCCAGATTAATGTAAGCATCAGCTCAAGCCGGTCAGACCCCACAATTCCCGCGCTAGCGTCCCATCGCCACCATCCGCCATGCAATACCTCCTCCTGATCTCGGAAGGCTTCTCGCAGGCGCATCACGCGTCAGGAATATCGTAAATCAATGGGTTGGAGCCGCCGCTTACGGTGAAAATCAACACGGAGGGTTATCATCACGCTCCTTCAACCGAGGTTGCCTGAAATTCCCGAAGGGTGAGATAGAGCGCCTTGAAGGACTGAAGACGTTTCTGGTACTGCTCCGTGCGTCCGGTTTGTGGTTCGTACTGGCGAACGGTGTGCACCATCGCTGCGGCAGCATCTTCAATCGTCTCGAAGGCTCCAACGCCAAGCGCGCCGAGAATGGCGGCGCCGAGAATGGTAGCGTCGTCAACCTTGAGCCTCTCGACTGCGATCCCGTAGATGTCCGCCTGCAACTGCGCCCACAATTCAGACTTCGCACCTCCACCCGACAGCTTCACATTGTTGATGCGGATCCCACGTTTCTTGAAGCTTTCGAACACCCATGCGGTTTCGAGACTAACGCCTTCGAGAACGGCTCGGACCACGTCTCCGAGGTCAGTCTGTAGCGACATGCCGACAAGCGTACCTCGCGCCGATCCATCCCAGTTCGGCGCTGCGGCACCGGCAAGATACGGAAGGAAGATGAGTCCGCGGGCGTCGAGTTCCGAACCCTTGGCGAGGTCGACCATGAAGTCGTAGTCGATCTGTGTCGAGGGGTGTGCCTGCTGCAGGATGTTCCTGAGCCATTTCAAGGAAGCGCCCGCGGCGTTTTGCAGGCCTTCGCAGGTATACTTTCCATTTGCCGCGTGGACGAGACAGGGAATGACGCGGTCAGGATCCAGGTACGGCGCGTCTAGCGAGCAAATCGTCACACCTGCCGTACCAAGTGTGACTTCACAGTCGCCGTCCCGAAGAACATTGCATCCGACGGCTGCGCATTGCTGGTCGCCCCCGCCCGACACGATCGGCGTTCCCGGTCGCAGTCCGGTCTCATTCGCCGCACTTTCGCTGAGCTCTCCGATTCTTACCCCGCAACCGACAAGGGTTGGAAGTTTTTCGCAAGGAATTCCGAGCGCCTGCGCAAATTCGTCGATCCACTCGCGACGGCCGAGCGACATCAGTCCATGGAGGGATGCATTCGAGAAGTCGTCATAGAAGTCGTCAGCGCCGAGCGCTTTGTTCAGATAAGCTTGGATGTTGACAAACTTGGAAGCCTTTCGAAAGACGTCGGGATCATTGTCGCGCAGCCACATGATTTTTGGTAGCGTCCACACGTTGGCGACCGGAAGGCCGGTCTCGTCGTAGAAGCGATCGGCTCCGATCTTTACCCTTATCTCTTCGCACTGCTGGTCGGTCCTGTTGTCCTGCCAAGAAATGGCCGCGCGAAGAGAGTTCCCGTCTGCATCGACGGGAACAAGTGTGCATCGCTGCGTGGAAAAGCATAAACTGATTATCTGAGCAGGATCCACCCCCGCCGCCTGGACCGCTTCCTTGATCACCCTGACGCAAGCTTCCCGGAGCATGTCCGGATCTTGCTCCACCCATCCAGGTCGGGGATAGCTCAGTCCGTACTCTTGGTATCCTTCCCCGATCGGTTCGCCCGTGAGGTCGTAGATGACCGCCTTGGCTCCCGTCGTTCCGCAATCTGCTGCTGCGATGTATCTTGTCATTCATCCTCCATTGCCAGTTCAATCCCTGGTCAGTTCATAAAATTGTTCGATGATACGGTCGACCGCGACTTCGGTAAAGACGCCAGTCAAGAAGGCGAAGTCGCCGATGGTGAATCTCTTCCGCATCAGGTGCGCGTTGGCGAAAGCCCACCGCACCTGCTCGAGCGATATCGGAACATCCAGGTCCTCGAAACGCAGCGGGTGACCGAAGCTCCTTAGGAGATCGACGAACGCGCGTGGCTCCATAAGGTGCTTTTCTAGGTCGGCCTTTTGCTTTCGCCAGGATCGCATGAAATACGCGAGCACTGCCTGTCTTGCCGACCAGGCAGTTAGCTTTAGCCGATAGTCGGAAAGGCATTCTCTGCCCGCGTCGTCCGACGGATCAACATGGCGGAATGTGTCCATGACCTTCCGCTCCATGGCCGCCTCATCAGGAATGCAGTTTTCTACGTCCAGCCTGTCGGCGTCGACCGCCTCGAATACATGCTGGTAGAGAAGCAGAGTCAGGATGGTGGCCAGCGCGCACTGGTGGCCGTGGTTTGCCACGGGCCTATCATAGGCGTGGGCAGCCATGTCTAGCATGTGCGAAGTGACGTGCTCGTATCCCGAGAGGGGCGCGCTGTCTCCGCTCACTGTAAGTGAGAGGCCGGCAATCGTGAGAAGCTTAGCCGCCGTCTCTTGGCCAACAACTCCGGCGTCACGGACTGCGGGATGTCCGCCCAGAAGTAGCTCCCTCAGGTCGACGCTCGTCTCGAAGGCGGTCTGGTTCCACGAACCCATCTCCATCGCCTGTGCGAGATAGAGGTCTGCAAACGTAGATGCTACCACGGCGACGTCTCCCAGGCCGCCCGTTCTAAAGTTGGGGGGCGCATCGCGGAGGATGTGGGTGTCGAGGATGAGCGCGTCCGGCAGCCGGCTCGGGACAGTGCGCTTTACCCCGTTCAACGTAATAACCGACATCCTCGAAGTGAACGCGCAGACGGAGTTTGCCGTCTGGATCGAAATGAAAGGCACCTTCTTGCTCGTGGCTTTCTCAAACTCGAAGCAGGCATGCTTGACGATATCTGTTATGCAGCCGGAGCCCAGCGAAATCACAGCGACGCCAGGTTCGATCATCTGCTGTGCGATCTCGATGTTCTTTGGGGTCGTCTTGAGCTGACCGGTGTCGTCGAACTTGAATGAGCATATCGAGGTCTTGATGTTTGCCTCGCGCAGCATTCTGGCCACGAGCGGCTTCAGAGACTCGCCGTCGCGCGACATCTCGTTCGTGTCCTGGAACACGACTACCTTTGCTGCGTTGCATCCCGAGAACTGATGGACTAGCCGCGGAAGCGCCTCCAACGCCTGTTCGCCGCATTCGACATGGGCGAGCTCCGAAGCGCCGAGAGGGATGCTGCCTTCGACTGCACGTGCTCTCTCGTAAAAGACGGCGATATCAACCGGATCATAAAGAAATTTCGGAAACTGGATCACAGTGAGGGCCCCTTGGGTATGAGCGCGTCGATGCTCGCGAGGCAGAGCGTAGGCCTATCCCCGGCAGTGCTCGCTCTTACGTCGTCGAGCGTGCTGTCGCCCGTCAGGACGAGTGCGCTTTTCATACCCGCCGAGATCGCCATCGCGACATCGGTATAGAGTCGGTCGCCGACCATGATGGAGTTTTGGAGAGCGACACCTGCGAT
>JBILYK010000066.1:0-19910 GCA_044377735.1 Paracoccaceae bacterium
CCGACGCAATTTCGGCAAGTAACGGAGAAGGCTTGCCGAAGACGTGGCTGCACCTGACCTGGGCGCACGCCTCAATGGCACCAATCACTGCCGCCGCATCCGGCACGCCTAGCCTGCCCTCCGTCGGGCAGTAGCGGTCAGGATTGGTGGCGACCAGGATAGCGCGCTTCTCTTCCGCGAGTGCCTGGAATGCGATGTCGAGCTTGCGGTACTCGAACGTGCGATCGAAGCTAGCAATGACGACGTCGATCCTTTTCGGGTCGTCGGAAATTTCGATCCCGGCAGCTTCGAGGGCTTCACGGAGAGGAGGCTCAGAAATCGGATAGACTACTGCTCCAGGCATGTTCGACTTCAGCCAGGCGATCGTCGCGGTCGTAGACGTGACGATTCGACCGGCACTGTTGAGGCCCATGCGCTCAAGGCGCTCTTCATAAGCCGATACAGACTTCGTCGGATTGTTCGTGACGAACATGTAGGTCCGTCTGTTCTCATTGAGCCACTGGAACAGCTCGCGAACCCCCGGAAGCAGTTGATCTCCCAAATAGATGGTGCCGTCGAGATCGAAGAAGTATCCGTCATACGCTTCGGTCGCCGATGATGGTGGAAGATCAACCGACATGTGAACGCCTCGCTTCTAGGTTCGCACGCTGCACCGCAGCGGCGACCACCGCCTTCTCGGTGTCGCTGAGCTTGAGTCCCAGCTTGGTTCGCCGCCAGATCAAATCGTCGACCTCGTGGACCCACTCCGTCCGGACGAGAAAATTCAGCTCGGCTTCTGTGAGGTCTGCGCCGAGGACAGCGCCCAGGTCCGCCGCCGACCGGGCTCCGAACAGCAGCTCTTCGACACGGCTTCCATAAAGTCGGGTGAGACGTCGAACCGTAGCCGCAGCCAGAAACGGATAGTCGTTTAGGATTCGAGCGTGGTAGGTCTTAAGGTCAGCTCCTTTTAGATCTCCGCCAGCCAGAGGTTCCGTCGAGGTTTTCCCTGGCCCCATGTCGGGAAAGAATCGGCTCAGTTCCCTTAAGGCATGATCCGCCAGCTCACGATATGTTGTTAGCTTACCGCCCAAAACAGTGAGCATCGGTGCCGTGCCGTCCTTGTCGTCCAAGCGGAATGCGTAGTCGCGAGATACGGTGGACGGGTTATCGTCGCTTTCAGCGATCGACTCGAACAGGGGCCTTACTCCGGCGAACGACCATACGATGTCGCGCTCATGCGTCTGGTGCTGAAAGTATTCATTGATCGCGTTCAGCAGATAGGCTGTCTCATCTTCGCTGATCGTAATGTCGCGGGCCTCGCCCTCGTATTCAATGTCCGTTGTTCCCACAAGCGTGTAGTCGTCCTCGAACGGTACGATAACTAGGACTCGACCGTCGCGAAGCTGCAGCAAGGCGGCATGGTCGCCGTTCCAGAGCTTCGGGACCACGATATGGCTGCCCTTGACCTTTCGGATGCGGAAGTCGCGTTCTAGCAGTCCTAGGCTCTCTGCAACGGCTTCCGTCCAAGGACCTGCGGCGTTCACAAGCGCCCTAGCGTAGATCGTTCCCGATCCGCCAATTAGCGTGTCCTCAATTTTCAGCCTCCAGACCGAGCCTTCCCGATCGGCTGAAGTGCATTTCGTCCGATCTCTGATGGAAGCCCCGTGCGACTGGGCCGTCAGGACGTTCGCCACTACCAGACGCGCGTCGTCAGTCCAGCAGTCCGAATACACAAAGGCCTTGTCGAGGTTGTCCCGGAAGCCCTTCCTATCTGGGAACTTTGAGAGGCGGATCGACTCCGTCTTCGGCAGGGAGATCCGCGAGGCCAGCGTGTCGTAGAGAACAAGACCCAGCCGTAGCATCCAGACGGGCCGCATCCCGAGAACGACCGGGAGCACAAAGCGCAGTGGCTTCACGAGGTGCGGCGCCTTCCTGAGGAGGACCTCCCGCTCAGCGAGCGCGGCACGGACGAGGCGAAATTCTCTCTGTTCGAGGTATCTCAAGCCCCCATGCAGCAGCTTTGACGATGCCGAACTCGTTCCGCTCGCGAAATCGTTGCTTTCGAAAAGAACAACGCGAAGTCCGCGTCCCGCAGCATCCGCAGCGATCCCCGCTCCGTTGATCCCGCCGCCGATGACGGCCAGATCGTAGGGCTGGGAGGAATTCTCAAAACGTGTCATTGCTCAGCGCCTCAGGCCGAGCTTGCCGGGGTTGAGGATGCCCTTGGGATCAAGGGCGGCCTTGACCGTGGCGATGATCTTGTGACCGTTTCCGAGCGACCGGACGACATATGGATCGCGGGCAAGACCAACCCCGTGATGATGGGCGATTGATGCACCCGTTTCGAGTGCTCCCTCCATCGAGATGCGCCAGATATCATCGATCGCACGTCGTGAGTCTTCCAAAGTCTCCTCCTCGCTGACGAGGATTATGTATAGCGAGACACCGTCGACATAGGCGTGCGAGAAGTGGCCGAGAACGTTCTTCGAGATGACGCGGAGCTTCTCCTTCAAGAGCGCATGCGTGCGGACGATACCGTCCCAGTCGTGGCTGATCTCGATGGTCTCGGCCACGCCGCCTGGCTTACCCAAGACGTTCTCGACTGCCGAGAAGTCGAACCGTCGGCCCATCCAGTTCTCGGTTCCCTGGTTGTCCACCACGCGGCCGCCCTTTGCCTCCGCGAACTTCACGCAGGCCGCCAACTCAACCTCTGCGACTTCCTTGACGCCGCTAGTCCCGAGGAACATCACAGGGTTCGGATACTCCTGGTTGCGCATTACGAACCTGGTTTCTTCGAGATCGTAGAAGCGAAGCAGGAACGGTCGCACGCCCCGGATCATGATCTCCCGCATCACGTCGACGCCGCTTGTGACATCCGGAAAGTCGATGGTGCTGAAGATCTGGGTCTCGGCGACCGGATAGATCCGTAGCGTCACCTTGGTCACGATGCCGAAGCAACCTTCCGAGCCGATAAAGACGTCGTTGAGCTTCAGTCCCACCGACATTCTCGGCAGCTTGAGCGACTGAACAACCTCGCCGTTGGCAAGCACCACCTCGACGGCGACCAGTGCTTCCTCGATGCCGCCGTATTTGCTGGAGAACTGCCCAGTCGCACGCGTCGCTACCCATCCGCCGATCGACGAGCGGTGAAGCGACTGTGGCGAGAAGTTAAGGGTCAGACCCCTCTCGTTCAGGACGCTTTCTAGGTGTCCACCTATCATGCCCGCTTCGGCAGTAACCGTGGAGTTGCGCTCGTCAATCTCGATGAGCTGATCCATCATAGACGTGTCGAGGCAGATCCCGCCTGCGATGGCCAGCGGCGCGCCGACAACCGACGATCCAAGACCCCATGCAGTGACGGGGATGCTTTTTTCGTTGGCGAAGCTCAGTACCTTAGAGACTTCCTCTGTCGTCCGGACCGATACGACTATGTCCGGAGCGTAGGGGCGCTCGTTGGCCTGCTTTTGCTTCACAGCCACGGGCCAGGCATCGTAGCTATGAGCCGAGATGGTCTCTTCAGCGGTGCTGACGCGGGACGCGTCGCCGAGGAGCGTGACGAGCTTGTCGATTGAGCGTGATTCATCATTGAGAGTCATAATCCTCTCCTTTGCATGTTGATGTTGGTTTTGATTTCGAGTTTGAGCGAGGATTACTGCTGACGCCCGAACAGCCGTCCAAGATGGTGGCCTTGCGTGCTTATGATCATTGCGGCCAGCAGGATCAGTCCCTGGAAGGCTTGGATGAGGAACGGGCTGAAGCCGCCGTAATTCAGAATGGTGGAGATGATCGTAAGCAGCAGTGCTCCGCCGAGCGCATTCAAGATTTTCCCCTTGCCGCCGTCCAAGCTGATCCCGCCCAGGACGGTGCCTGCGAAGACCAGCAGAATGTCGCCCTCACCCATGCCATTCACAACGGAGCCCATGCGGCCTGCTAGAAGCACTCCACCGAAGGCCGCGCACATCCCGGCGATCACGAAGACGAGGATGTATATCCGGTCGACGTTGATGCCTGCGATGAACGAAGCTGTCGGGTTAGAGCCGACGGCGACCAGATTCTTCCCGAAAGATGTGTTTGCGACGATGAAGCCTGCAAGCACGAAGAGTGCGATGTAGATCGGGATCGTGATCGGGAACCGCACGTTTCCAAAGTACACCTGTGCAGATCCGAGGAAGTTTATGAGGTCGGGAATCTCCCAGATGCCCTGAGGCAGGATATAGACGAGCAAACCTCGCAGGATGATCAACATTGCGAGCGTTGCCAGGAAGGAATTGATCTTGAGCTTGACCACGAGGATGGCGTTGATCAATCCCACACCAGCGCCGACTGCGACGGTAAGCGGCACGGCACTCCAGGGCGGGAGAAAAGGCGCCCACTGTGTGGCCAGAAGCACTCCAATCGCAGGCGCGATTGCAAACGTAGATTCCAAGGACAGATCCATCCGGCCTACGAGAAGGCAGAATGACATCCCGAGAATCATCATTCCGATTGCCGACGTATGATAGAGAATGTTTAGGAAGTTCGTGACTGTGAAGAAGTTTGGCATCACCAGAGATGCGACGATCAGCAGTACGGCCACCAGGACCCAGATGAAACTTTCGCCTATGACGGCGTGTGCGCCAGCCCTCTTCATTTGATCTCCTCCTTGGATATTTCTACGCTGCTGAGACGCGTGTTTAGCCCCTGGATGGCGCGGTAGATTTCATGTTCGTCGAAGTCTTCTCGAGGTATCTCCAGCGTTATCCGTCCGTTAAACATGACGAGGATTCTGTCGCAGACCTCCATTAGGTCCGATACAACATTCGAGGCCATTAGCACCGCAGAGTCGCGGGAAACCTCATCGCGAACAAACCTGAACAGGGTCTTACGAGAGGCGATGTCGACGCCCTCCGCGATTTCATCGAGCAGGTAGACGCTCAGTCGGTGCGCAAGAAGTCGTCCGACGACAACCTTCTGCTTGTTCCCACCGCTCAGCGTGTCAATCGCTTCGGCCTGCTGGCCCATCTTGATGTCGAGGGAGGCCTTGAGAGACTCGATGGATCGATGGACTTTCTTCCGATCAATGATGCCGAGGCGGGAAAGGAACCGTGCGAAGTTACCGCCCACCGCGTTGTGCGTAATCGAAAGGTCGTGGAAGATCGCTTCCTCTTCTCGCTTACTCGTCAGGTACCCCAACGAGGCCTTCATCATTTCGTGGGGAGAGGAAGGAACCTGCTCGCGTCCGTCAACGAGGACGCAACCTGATCCGCCGTCGGGGTTTAGGCCGGCCACATAGCGCAGGACATCGCTGTAGCCCGAGCCAACCATACCGGTGATGCCAACGATCTTGCCTATGGGGACTTTCAGGGAGACATCGGAGAAGTGCAGGCTCCTGCCCACTGCCTGCAGCTCAAGGCCGCCGACACGATGCGTACGCCGCCCCCTGGCTTCCTGCCGAGCTTCACGCTGGACCGTTCCCCCAGTGATGAGTTCAGCAAGTGACTCTTCCGTGAGTTCCGAAGTTGGCGTGGTGGCCACGAGCTTACCATTGCGGAGCACGGTGATCCGGTCACAGACATCGATCATCTCCTCGAGCCGGTGACTAATAAAGACGAAGCAGCGCTTCTCCGTTTCTTTAGTTTTGAGCATGATGTCGAAGAGTCTCTCGCGCGGTCCGACGCTGAGCGCCGCAGTCGTCTCGTCGAGAATAAGCACCTTGGCGTTGTTGACCCAAAGGGCCCTGGCGACCTCAATAAGGCGCCTCTGCTCGAACGGGACGGAGGACAGGGTCGTTCGCGGATCGATATTTAACTGGAGCCTCGACAGGATAGCCCTTGCATCCTCGAACAACCGCCGGGAGCTGACAATGCCGAAGCGCACGGTCGGCGTGCTGCCGAGAAACAGTGTTTCAGCGATGGTGAGGTCTAGTGCGTAATTCACCTTCTGCGGGACGAGTACGACGCCGGCTTCGTGTGCCTTAGCAGGAGTCAGTCGGTCGAATTTCCGTCCTGAGATTTCAAGCATGCCTGAGGAGGGGCTCTCGGATCCGTGCATGATGTTCACTAACGTGGATTTACCCGCGCCATTCTTCCCGATCACGCCATGGACCTCGCCCTCACGCAGATCGAAATTGATGCGGTCGAGGACGGTCGTCCCGAAGTAGCGCTTGCTCACCGAGTCCACATGGAACACGACTTCACCCGTTTGCGGACTTGCCAGGGCCGGATGGTTCATTTCGTTACTTTCGAAGCGCATGCTGTTTTCCATCTTTTCACGCCTTTTGCCGAACTGGATGTAACGAAAGGGTCGGCCCACAGATAATTTGAGCCGACCCCTACTGTCGCGTTGGCGAATTACAGAATCACTGCTATTTTTCGGGGAACGAGCCTTTGTCGAGGAAGTACATGTAGTTCCCCCACTGGTTCTGGGCGTAAGGATCGACCTCGGTCGGGATGAGCGGGCTCTTGGGAGCAAGCCATATTCCTTCCCAACCGTCCCCTTCCCTGACTTCGACCGGGCTCCAACTGCGGACTCCAGTTTCGTCCGGGAACAGCGCCGCCAACTCATCTGTACCGAGCGTGGTGCCGGGCTTCGGCAGCGAATCGTAGCCGTTCTTATGCCACTCATAGAGGTAGTGCATGACGAGCGTCGCGTAGCCCAAAGACGGCTGCTCGGTAATCACGTCTATCGTCTGGTCACGGACCGCCTGTACTCCGGTCTTCGTGCCGTCGTAAGTCACGATCGGAATATGCTTCGGATCCCCAACTGGAAACTGCATCCCCGCCAGATCCAATGCGCGGACCACCCCCTCGGTCGCCGACGGATCGTCGTGGGTATACACGCCGATAATCTTGTCACCATAGCGGGAGATCAAGTCACTCGAGACCTTGAACGCCGTAACGGGATCCCAGTTACCAGTCCCATCGACGATCTCGACGCCTGCATTTTCCTCCAAACGCGGTTCGAACGTGTTGCGGAAGCCCTTGTGACGGTCGTCAGTTATGGAGATGCCAGCCGGGCCCCAGATCTCTACGATCTTGCCGTCGGCGGGCCACTTCCCTTTGCCGTACTTCGCGTCGAGCAGATCCGCAAGCGCCGTGCCGACCCGCTCGGTCGCGCTGACGTTGTCGAGACCGACGTAGACGTACTTGCCTCCGTTGGTGACGATACCCGCTGCAGCGATCGGAATGTTTAACTGCTCATTGATCCGCTTGACCGCCGTCGCCATCGCGTTCTGATCGATGGGTTCGAAATAGATCAGGTCGACATCGCCCTGAGCAATGAGATCGTCGACCTGCTGGAGCTGCGTCTGGATGTTCCGCGCACCGTCGAAAATCTTGAACTCGAACTCCACTCCGTCTCTGGCGGCAATCCGATTCGCCTCGGCTTCAGCAAAGATGGAAAGAGAGCGGAACCATTCGTGACCGATGCCATAGCTCAGCCATGCGACCTTGATCTTCTCTTCTGCATTGGCGTTTCCGACCGCTGCAAAAGACAACGCGATGGCGACGGACGCCATTAGAATCTTTTTCATGGGTTCTCCTCCCGATCTAAAAGGGACGACTGACCGCCGCCTGTTTGTACTTACAAAAGATACGGAAAATTTATCAAATAGATACTTTTTCTTAAAGTATAGATGTGATAAATACAATCATGAGTACATCGGAACTTAGATGCTTCGACGCAGTCGCCCGGTCCGGCAGCTTTATAAAGGCTGCCCAGGACCTCGGCCGCTCGCAGCCCACGATCACCATCCAGATTTCGCAGTTGGAAAGGAACTATGGTGTGCTGCTGCTGGACCGCGGTCGCGGCAGAAAGGTCCGTCTCACGTCGTTCGGCGAGAAGCTGTACGAGATAACCAGCAGACTGTTTGCCCTTGAGCGTGACGCTTTAACCTATTTGAAGGATGGAGCTGAACTCAGTGCCGGACACTTGCGCATAGGTGCGAGCGCTCCAACGAGTGCCACTCCGATCATCATGTCATTCCGCGAGCGATTCCCGCAGTTGGATATATCCCTCATCTTTGGAAACTCTACCGAGATCCTCGCGGCTCTACGGGCAAGCGAGATCGACATAGCTTTCTTGGGTGGGGATGGCGACTATCCCGACTGTGACTGTGTCCCGTTGACGGAATCCGAGATTGTCTTGATCGGTAGCGCCCGTTATCGAGCTGCCTCGAACGGGTTACTGAATGTCGCTCAACTTAAACACGAGACCATGCTAATGCGCGAACCAGGATCGCAGACAAGAAGACTGTTTAGCGAGTTTTTAGCTCGGGAATATTGCACTCCAAAGGCGGTGATTGAGGTGGGTAGCAGAGAGGGGATATGTGCCGCAGCGGCGGCAGGACTAGGCCTCGCAGTCATATCCGAGAACGAGATTCTGCCGGGCTTCGAACTTCAAGTTATAAGGTTGAAAGGGCATAGAGTCGTAGGCCGAGCATTTGTGCTCTGCTTAAAGGAGAGACGGTTTGCTGCTGCAGTTGATGCCTTCATGAAGCGCACTAAGAACCGCCCCGGGTAATCCCCCCTGAGTGTTCGCCATCAGCACCCATGGAACAGTTTAGCATGATTGCGTAGCGGAAGTCTTGGGCTCATCTGGTTTAGGCTCCAGACTCATTGATCATCAAAGCCAGAACATGACAGTAGCGGCGAGGGCGACAGTGGAGAGGAAGGTCTTTGCGCATCTGTCGTAGCGGGTTGCGACTCTGCGCCAGTCTTTCAGTCGGCCGAACATAATCTCGATCCGGTTGCGCCGTTTGTAGCGCCGTTTGTCGTAGCGGACGGCTTTGCCACGAGACTTCCGCCCGGGGATGCAAGGGCTTATCCCCTTGTCTTTCAATGCTTCCCGGAACCAGTCAGCGTCATAGCCACGGTCCGCGATCATCCATTCGGCAGCAGGCAAGCTGCCCAGCAGGGCGGCAGCTCCGGTGTAGTCGCTCACCTCGCCTGCGGTCATGAAGAACTTCAGCGGACGCCCCTTCGCATCGGTGACGGCATGCAACTTGGTGTTCAACCCGCCTTTCGTGCGCCCGATGAGGCGCCCGCGCTGGTCATCGGGCCCCCCTTTTTTGCCCGCAGGCTCGAAGCCGTGCGGTGCGCCTTCAGATAGGTCGCGTCGATCATGATGGTCTTTTGCTCGGTGCCCTCGGAGGCCAAGCCCTCCATCATCCGGGCAAACACCCCCATGTCCCCCCACCGCTTCCATCGGTTGTAGAGCGTCTTCGGAGGGCCATACTCCCTGGGCGCATCGCACCACCTCAAACCATTGCGATTGATGAAGATTATGCCGCTCAAAACCCGCCGATCATCGACGCGCGGTTTGCCATGGCTCTTCGGAAAGAACGGTCTCAGCCGCTCCACCTGCTCGTCCGTCAGCCAGAATAGATTGCTCATGATCACCCCCGTCAGTTCGGGAGCTTGAATCACGCAGGAAGGGAGGCCTCAAGCCAATTAATGGGTCCTGACCCTAAAGGCGAATATGGCCATAACGCGTTCTCTGAGAACAGGGCGGGCGACCGTGGCAATGCCATTGTGCGGCTGGCACGCTATCTCGACAGGGCGCACGATCTCAGACTGGATGCCCCGCCGCATCGGCACGTCGGGCCGCCAACTGTCAATATCGGCGTCGTTCGGGGTGGTCTTTCGACGCCGCTCATTCCTCCGGAGGCCTCCGCCGACATCGATGTGCGACTGGTGCCCGGTCAGTCAGCCGAGAGCGTAGTCGAGGCCTTCCGCGAGATCGCCGGGCCTTATGTTACGATCGAGCAGCTTGATCTGAAACTTCCGGTTGACACGCCCGATGAACATCCGTTCGCTCGTCTTTGCGTCGACGCGTGCAGGGCCGAAGGCGTACTCGATCCAGGACCCGCGGGCGTTGCCTACTATTCCGATGGAGCCGTCATTGCTCCTCAACTCGGCTTGCCGATGGTCATCATTGGTCCTGGCGAGGTCGGGATGAGCGGCGCCATCGATGAGTACGTCTTTGTCGACAAGCTTGAAGTGTCTACTCGAATTTTCGAACGAGTCGCACGCGAGTATCTTGGCTGATATCAACACGAGCAAAGCTGCGCGGCAGATAAACGGGCTTTGCCTGTGTTCCTGCTGTTCCGTAGTTTCGCGTCATAGATCAGATGGGACCGCCGATGATACTGCCGCCGCTGGGGACTCTACAGGCATTTGAGGCGACAGCTCGATTGCAAAGTTTCACCAAAGCCGGCGAGGAACTGCACGTTACCCATGCAGCAATCAGCGGTCAGATCAAAAAGCTGGAACACTGGACGGGCCGCAAGCTTTTTGAACGCTCCGGTCGAGGAGTTACATTGACCCAGGCTGGTGAAGAGTTTCTGAACACGGTGCAGCCCGCACTTCTGGCCATTTCTGCAGCCGGCCAGTCGCTACGCGTTCGACGCGACCGCAAAACGCTTTCTATTGCCTGCATACCACGATCGCCACGCGATGGCTTATTCCCGTGTTACCACGTTTCGCAGAGCTTTAACCCGACATAACCATCGAACTTTCCTATTCGCGAGCGCAAGAGGACTTCGACCCGGAAAGGCACGACATCCTCATCACTCACAAGGACACAACATCGGAGAGCCTATCGTCCATGTTGCTGTTTTCTCGCGTCAATAAGCCGTCGCCAGTCCGCGCTATCTGGAGCGGAACAAGGTAGACGAGCGGCTGAACAATGCGACGCTGTTGCACGACGAAGTGACTTCGGCATGGGAAGATTGGTTCAGAAAAGCTGGCTTTCACCCGAACCGGCTGATCCATGGCCCTGTGTATCAGGACTTTAACCTGCTCGCGACGGCGGTGATTGCTGGCCACGGCGTGGCACTTTGTCCGATCGAGGTTTTCCGACGCGAACTGTCCCAAGGTGATCTCGTGATACTGTCAAATTTTTCAACTCTGTCAGATCAGGGTTACTTTCTTATTTGCGACAAGAACACGAACAGAACAACCAAAGCGTTCGTAAAATGGTTTGTCGAGGCTTGCTCCCCAAAGGCCGCGAAGGAGGGCTGACCTACCGAAACAGATTGGCGCAGACGACGTAACTGGTCACATCGTCTGCTATCCTCCGACCCTATCGACCTTTCCAGATCGGCGGCCGCTTTTCGACGAACGCCCTGGGCCCCTCCAGGAAGTCCTCGGAATGCGCCATGCGTTCATACATCGGTAGGCCGCTTTTCCCGGGCTTGGTCAGGGACAAGGCCTCGGCCGTTGGCAGCGTCTCGATATGATTGAGAACCTCTTTCATCGCTTGCAAGGCAAGCGGAGCACCCTTTCCAATGTGCATCGCCAAATCTAGTGCAGCGTCGCGCAAATCGGCACTTTCGTGCACCGAACAAACCAGACCCCACTTCAGAGCCTCCTTGGCCGTCATGCGGCGGCCCGTCAACAACATGTCCCTGGCCACGTTGTAGGGTATTCGCTTCGGCAAGCGCTGAATCGCACCGCTATCCGCCAGAAATCCGCGCTGCATTTCAGGCAGTTCGAAGTATGCTTGATCAGATGCGACGATCAGGTCGCAGGCCAGCGCCATCTCGAAACCGCCGCCGATTGCGACGCCATTGATGGCGGCCACCACGGGCTTCAGGAGCCCATGGTATTCTGTGATGCCTGCAAAGCCACCCGCGCCATGACCCAACTCGTTGTTGGCGTCTGCCGCCGCATCGAAATCCGAGGCGGCGACATCCTTGAGATCCCAGCCTGCGGAAAACACCCGCTCTCCGGACCCGATAACGACACCCACGCTCAGCTCGGGATCGTCCTGCAGCGTCCTGAGCGCCGCGTAGATGGCGCGGCTCATTTCGCGGTTGATCGCATTGACCGGGGGCCTGTTGAGCACGATCTCGAGGACATTTCCGATGCGGTTTGTCAGAATGATTGGGTCGGCCACTTGGCTTCCTCCGTTGTTGCGGTCGATGATGAGGGCAGTACAGATCCGTGGGTCGCCCGACGCATGTCTGGTGCGCCACTTAGCCTTTCTGCTCTCCAGGTATTTGCGACACGAGGGCGTCAACGGCGATCACGCCACGCGATGTGGCGATGATCGGGTTGATGTCCACCGACGCGATGCAGTCGGGATATGCGCTGACGAGACGGGACAGACTGGCCACCGCCTCGGCGATGGCCGCTCGGTCGATCCCAGGTTTCCCGCGGTAGGGATTGAGTGTCGGGCTTATGGCGAGCGCCTCCAGCATGTCCAGCGCCTCGACCTCCGAAACCGGCGCCAAGGCGAATTGCCGGTCAGCCAGAAGCTCTGCCTGAACGCCACCCGCTGCGACCATCACAAGCGGACCCGCCACAGGGTCTATGACTGCGCCGAGAGCGATCTCGACGCCGCTTTTCACCATCGCGGCGACCAGCACGCGAGGGCCGATGCGTGTGGCAAGATCGGCATAGGCCGCCTCCAGCGCCGCAGCATCGGCCAGGTCAAGGTGTACACCGTCCACCTCGGTTTTGTGGGCTACCGCCTCGGCCGTCTTTAGAACCACCGGATAGCCGATGTGGGTCGCCGCTCGGAGCACTTCGTGCAGGCTGCAGGCGATGGCGCGCGGCACGGTCGGGATGCCGGCGGCCTCGATCAAGTCGAGCGTCGATGACTCGTCATTCGGCGCCAATTTCGACAACGCAAGATCGACGGCCTGTTGCTCCATCTCTGAAAGGCTCCGAGGCGCGGGGTAATCTTTCGACGATCCATAGCGCCGCAGTTGCGCCAGCGCCGCGAACGAGGTTTCCAGACCGTCCAGCACCGTTACCCCTGCCCGTTCCAGCCCCATTATCCGGTCGGACACGAAATGCCGGGTGGAAAATCCGATCGCGAGCACCGGCTTCGGGCCATGCGCCAAACGGGCGACCCCTTCGGCGATCCGGGTCGAGAAGGTATCGGTGGCGGGCACACCAAATTCGGTGACGAATACGCCCAGCGTCGCGTCGTCATCTTTCAGCACGGTCGACAGGCAGGTCTCGACATGTCCAGCGACGTCCTTTTCGCCCGCCCAGATGTCCACCGGGTTCGTCGGCGACAGTTCCGGGGCGAGGAGGGTGCGGAGCGCGTCCTTTGTTGTCGCTGAGAAGTGTGCGAGGGGGAGGCCGGCCCGGCTTGCGGCATCCAGAGCCATGGCGCGTTGTGCCCCGGAATCCGTCACGACGGCGACGCCGCCCCGGTCGAAGGTTATGCCAGCAGAAAACAGATGCAATGTGCACCAGAACTGGTCGAGCGTTACGCATTCGATCAGCCGGTAGCGCCGGATGATCGCCTCGAGGGGCGCCCGTCCCCCCGCCATCCGTCCGGCATGGGTGGCAATGGCCTCGGCCGCCTCGGCGGTGCGGCCCGGTGCAAGGACGACCACGGGCACGCCGCGCGAGGCAGCCGCCGCCAGCGCCTCGCCCAAGGCGCGGCTGTCACCAACGCTTTCCAGGTAAATGCCGATCACGCGGGTCTCTTCGACCGACAGCGCCCGCCGGATCATGTCCACCAGATTGACGCCCAGTTCGCGACCGAGATGAACGGTCATGCTGAAGCGCAGGCGCGGGTCGATGGAATTGGCATACGAGAACAAGGCCCCCGATTGCAGGATGAGCGCAATACCTCCCGGGTTCCGCTGATTTTCCGGCGGTATCGCCCAGGTCGAGGCCACGCCGCCCGAGAAATCGACATACCCAATCGAATTGGGACCAAGCAGCAGCACACCCGCCTCCCGCGCGATCGCCGACAGGGTAGCACTCTCTTCCGGTCCCGGATCGCCCATGACATGCAAGGCCCTAGCGCCAATCGCGATGGCATTTGCTGCGTCCTCGACGATCCGCGCGGGACCGCTGGCGATTACACCGAGGTCCACCCGCTCGGGGATGGCTTGGGCATCGGCATAGCATCGCAGCCCGGCAATCTCAGTGTAGCTGGGCGTCACCGGGTAGACCCGGGGGCCGTCGGGAAAGGACCGAAGCCCGATCACGACATCGAACCCCGGACGGCCTTCGCGCCCGCTGGCACCAAAGACCGCGACCGAGGACGGGGCGAAGAGAGGCGTCAGATCCGGCGTCATGCTTGTCCTCCCTGAAGGATCCCGGCCAGCCTGCCCAGATGCCAGTCGCTGTCACCGTAGTCGAGGTCGATGGCGGTCAGTCTCTGGAGGTAGCGACCCAGCGGGTATTCACTCGTCATGCCAATGGCTCCGTGAAGCTGCAGCGCCTCCTGGCCCAGCAGGCGCCCCATCCGGCCGACATAGGCCTTCGCGCGGGAGACCGCGGTCTGTCGCTGCAGCGTCGGCGTTTCCCTTGACAGGCTGCAAGCAGCGTCATGGACCAGAGACCAGGCACATTCGGTGTTGGCATACATCTCGACCAGCCGATGCTGCAGAGCTTGCATCCGCGACAACGGTGTGCCGAACTGCTCACGCGTCTTCAGATAGTCAATTGTCATTTCAAGCGCGTGGTCCATCAGGCCGACGGCTTCGGCCAGCGACAATGCCGTACCGGCATCCAGCGCGTAGTCGATTGACGCAATGGCATCGCCGTCGCCGATGCGCCACTCATTGGGAAGCCTGACCTCCCGCAATTCGATATCGACAAGGCTTCGATCGTCCGCGGAACTATATGTGAAAAGTTCCAGGCCTGGAGACTCTTTGGGGACCCAGTACAGCCCGGTGTCTTTGCCTGTGGCCGCCGAGACGATGAACGCCTCCGCGAATCCGCCCCACCGGACTAAGGATTTCTTGCCGTCAAGGACCCAGCCTGTCCTGTCGCTTCTGGCTGTCATCCGGGCCGGCGTCCGGGCCCAGCCACGGTCGGGCTCAGTCCAAGCGAGCACCGTGCCGGGAGAGGCCTGCGCCGCTTGGGCAAGGGCGTTGTGCAAAGGAGCGAAGGCGGGAGCGGTTTCCGCAATAGCAGCTGGCACGCACAACGCCTCGACCAGCGGTGTCACCAAGGCGCGCTGCCCCAGAGCTTCCAACACAGGCGTCGCCGCGCCGAGGCCCTCGCCCATGCCGCCCAGTTCCTCGGACAGGGGCGCGGCAAGAATGCCGATATTGGCAAGGGACCGGAACGCATCCGCACTGCGGGCCCCGGTGTCGGGAAGATCCGCGATCACCGACCGCACAGAGTCCCGCACCAGGCGTTCTGTTTCGTTTAAACCCAGTGACCTGATCATAGTCCCAGAACTCCCTTCGCCAGGATGTTGCGCTGTACCTCGCTCGACCCGCCGTAGATCATCGTCTTGCGATAGTTCATATGCGCCTTTAATGCGTGGCTGGCTGCGGCATGGCTGGCTGGCGCGTCGGCCTCTCGGTCACTCTGCGCAAAGAAGATTGATGCCGCCGGCCCACGGAGATCGGTCGCGGCCGCCAGAATGGCGTTCTGAACCTCGGTCCCGCGCAGCTTGAGAAGCGCGGCTTCTGCGCCGACTTCCTCGCCCGCATGGAACAGGAACCGCAGTTCCGTTTGTTCGACCGCGTGAAGTGCGATCTCAAGTTCGACGAGCCGACGCGCGACCAAGGGGTTCTCAACAAGCGGCCGGTCGTCCACGAGAGTCGATCTGCAATGGGCCTTGAGGCGGGCCAGGGATGCGATGGAGCGCGACACCTCAGCATTGCCGAAACGTTCGGCCGTGAGAACAGACTTGGCGATGTCCCACCCTGCCCCTTCCGTGCCAATCCGTTGATCGACAGGCACGCGCACATCGTCGAAGAACACCTGATTGATTTCGATCCCTGTGCCGTCAAAGGTCTGAATCGGCTGAACCGTTATCCCGGGGCTGCGCATGTCAAGCAGGAGAAACGTGATGCCCTGCTGCTTGCGGCCGGTTGAATCGGTGCGGAAGATGCCGAACATCCAGTCAGCGATATGCCCCTCGCTTGTCCACATCTTGTGACCGTTGATGACGTATTCCTCACCTTCCCGGCGCGCGGCGCATTTTAGGCTTGCCAGGTCCGAGCCCGCACCGGTTTCCGAAAACCCCTGACACCAGAATGTGTTTCCTTCGAGGATACCTGGAAGAAACCGACGCTTCTGTTCCGCAGTCCCGTGCGCGATCAGGGCCGGTCCGAGCATGGTCACACCATAGATCATCGGACGCGGCGCACTGGCCAAAGCGAACTCACGTTCCAGGATATAAAGCTCCGTATCATTTAGCCCCGGCCCGCCGTACTCGTTCGGCCAGGACGGGCAGGCCAGCCCGTGTGCCCGGACGATCTTGTGCCACCGGCGCTGGTCCTCCTTGGAGACATCCATCTTCTCCTGTTCGCCCTGTACGCGAATGTCCTCCGGCAAATGCTCGGAAAGGAGCATCCTAACCCGGTTGCGGAATTCCTCGGCCTCGGGCGTGTTCAGGGTGTCTTCAAATCGGTCCATCCAGGCTTCCTCCATTTCGAAGACGCTAGCGGGGGCCGGGCCGCGCGTCATTTTAGATTTTCAAAGTTACATGTGAGAATTCTCGACAGGTCATCCTGCCGGGGAGTGACGCTGACAGCTACGAAGATCCCCGTCATCCCATGGGTTAACAGCGGGCCAAAGGCTCTAGGCGCAGATGCAAAACCGACGCATGGTGGGCATGGCATGTGAATTCGATCGTGAATCTTCCGATGGTCTCAAGCCCGGAATCGCACTTTTCGGATGTCACACGTGATGGGATTGGGAGGACCCGGGAAGGCTTAGATGAGCTCGCAGCATTCTGGTGCCGAAGTCGATGATCTGCACCAGCAAAACATAGACCACACCTACGACCAGCAGGGGTGTCAGTGGATCCAGAAAGACCTTTCCCAGCACCGTCGGGCCTCCGAGGAGATCGCGTACCGTGATGACGCTCGTGATCGCCGAGGCCTTGACCACGAAGATTGTCTCGCTGCCGAGATTCCCGAGGATAGAACGCAGGGCTAGCGGGGCATGGACCCGGAAGAAGGCGTTGGTCCTCGTCATGCCGATTGCCGTCGCGGCCTCGAGCAATCCGCCCGGGACCATCCTCAGTCCGCCACGGATCATCTCGCCCAGGTAGGCCGCATTGTTAATCGTCAGGACGAATACGGCGGTCCGGAAAGGCGACACCAGCACCAGGTCCCAAAAGACACTGTTCCGCAACCAGGCGATCCGCGGCAGGCCATAGTAAGCTAGGAACAACAGTATCAGCAGCGGCACGCCACGGAACACGAAGATGTAGGTCTTGGCCATCAGCCGCGCCGATTTCCCACCATAGACCTGCATCGCCGCGAGGAGGCCACCCAATAGGAACCCGAGGACCATGCTCAGCCCGGTGAGGGCGAGAGTGACCCCTAGGCCTTCGAGGACGGCCCACCAGAAGGCGCTCGACTCGAGAATGGCGAAGTTCAGCATCTAGAAAGACCTTTCCGATACAGTTTCGAACCGGTGCTGGACGAGGCTGGCAACGCCGGAAATGATCAGATACATGACGGCCGCGATTAGGTAGCAGACCAGCGGTTCACGCGTGGACCCGGCGATGATGCTGGTCGTTCGGCTCAGTTCGGTCACGCCGATGAGCGAGGCCAGGGCCGAGATCTTCAGCATGACGAGAAACAGGTTTCCGAGGGCTGGTGTCGCCGATCTCAGCAGTAACGGCACGACGATCCGCCGGCGAACCTGCATCCGGGTCATCCCGATCGCCATCCCCGCTTCGGTGTAGCCCTTCGGGAAGACGGCGATCCAGTCCTTGAAGATCACCGCGGCGTAGGACCCGAACTGCACCGATAGGGCAACCAGTGCCGCAACCGCCGGACTTGTGCCGCTGAATTGCAGGCCAAAGGGTTCGCCCAGCAGCTTCAGTACCATAGTGGATCCGTAAAACACCACGAAGATGACGATGATTTCGGGCAACCCCCGGAACAGGTTGATGTAGGCCGCCGCCGTCAGCGCTGCCGCGCGCTGGCGCGACACCGCAGCAAATGCCACCAGCAGCCCGATCACCACACTGAACAGGAACGACAGTGAGGATAGCCCGAGTGTGAGCATTGCGCCCTCGAGCCAGAAGCCCAGGTAGGGTGCAATGCTCTCAATCATGGCGAACCTCCTTCAGGAGATCGTCCGCCATCGGTTACTCGGTCTCGAGCTCGGTGTTGAAGTACTTCAGGCCGAGTTCGTTGACGATACCAGCCTCTGTCACCGCGACAAGGCCCGCGTCGATCCTGCCAACCAGCTCATCCGACCCCTTCCTGAAGATCCAGGCGCGGCCTTCGCCGGTGTACTGGGGGTCGAAGGTTGCCTCGGCGGCAAGCTTGTAATCTCCGGAGGCGACATATTGCTGCTCCAGCTGGAGGTTGTCGCTCATGAAGGCGGCGATTCGACCGGCATCAAGATCGAGCACGGCCGCATCGGCTGTATCATAACCGCGGATATCGGTGTCAGCGCCCAGGACGGCATAGATATAGTCATAATAGGCCTGTGTACCGACGATCGTGCCGATCGGCTGTCCCTTGAGCGCATCGAGCCCGGTCGCTGTGTCAGCGCCTTCGAGTACGAGGAAGCCATAGCCGACCCGGTAGATCGTGCGCGAGGCATCGTATTTCTCAAGCCGCGCCGGGCTCTTGGTGACGGTGGTGCCGATCATGTCGATCGTTCCGGTCTCGAGCGCCGTGAATATGCCGTCCCACGGCACGTTCGAGAGCTCACATTGGGCCTTGATCTCTGCGCAGACGGATTTGATCAGGTCGATCTCAAAGCCAGCCAGTTCGCCCGAGGCCTCGACATAGGCATAGGGCTTGTAGGCCGCATCGATGCCAATCTTGATCGGCTCGTCGGCGCTGGCCGCCGAGACTGAGGCGACGCTGGCTACGGCCGCAGCCATGACAGTCGACAGTATTCTGAACTTGGACATTTCAGGGTCTCCCTTGTTGGATTAGTTCACGAACGGTATCTTTGAAGGAAGGAGGCGAGAGCCTCCGACTTCGGAGACTTCAGGACGTCCGAGGGACGTCCTCTCTCCTCGATGCTGCCCTTCGACAGGAACACGACCTCCGACGAGACCTCGAGCGCGAATTGCATCTCGTGGGTGACGATGATCATCGTCCTCCCTTCCGCCGCCAGATCCTGCATGACGCGCAGCACCTCGCCGACGAGTTCGGGATCAAGCGCAGAGGTCGGCTCGTCAAAAAGAAGGATCTCGGGTTCCATCGCCAGCGCCCGCGCGATGGCGACGCGCTGCTGCTGCCCACCCGAGAGCTGAGAGGGATAGTGGCCGATGCGGTCGGCCAGGCCGACCTTTTCGAGATAGGCCATGGACCGGTCCCGCGCCTCGGCCTTCGAGAGGCCGAGAACATGGACCGGGCCTTCCATCACGTTCTCAAGTGCGGACCGATGCGGCCAGAGATTGAAGGACTGAAACACCATCCCGACCTTGCGGCGCAGGGCGATCAGGTCGGCTGAATGCTTCCTGGTGCGACGCGCGCCGTCACCGGCAGTGAAGACGACATCGTCGAGGAAGATTTCGCCGGCCGTCGGCTCTTCGAGAAAGTTGATGCAGCGGATCAGGGTACTTTTCCCTGACCCGGAACTGCCGATCAACGTTACGATCTCGCCCTGCGCCGCGCTGATACTGACATCCTTCAGAACCTCCAGGGGACCGAAGGACTTGCGCAGGTTCCGGACTTCCAGCAGGGGCTTTCTTGGTGTCGAAGTTCCAGAGTTCACGTAGATGTCCCTTCCTGGGGGCGGCGAGCGCCTGGGTCATTGACGGGATCTTGCCTGTCATGGCGTGCCGGCGCCGTGTTCCGGCTCGAACCGGTTTCGCTCATGCTCGTCGCCAGCTGCCGGCCGCACAATTGATCTTTCTCCAAAACAGGTGAATTTTGCTCACAATAACTTACCGAGGCGATCGATATGTGGTAAGCGTTTCTTGGCCCCCACCTTCCCGATTTTCGCCTGACCTGCGATGCCACGCCTGATGGAGATTGGTTGGGAGTTTCGCGATGGCGACTACGGTGGAGTTTCTCAGGGACTACGGGGTGGACA
>JBILYK010000004.1:0-100775 GCA_044377735.1 Paracoccaceae bacterium
AATCCAGCTTTTTGATCAAAAACGGCGGCAGGTTTCCCTGCCGCCTGTCTTGGTTGATCTCGCTCTGTGCACCCTGAAGGGGCCGCGGTTCTCAGCAAGAATAGGCGCTTAGGCCAAAGGTTGCGCGCGTTCGACCAGCCGAGCGAAGAAGCTTGCCCCAATCGGGGCGGCTTCGTCGTTGAAGTCATAGGCGGCGTGGTGCAGGCCAGCGCCGGGACCGATGCCAAGGAAGAGATAGGCACCAGGGCGGGCTTCGAGCATGTAGGAGAAATCCTCAGACCCCATTTCGCGCACCGAGTTGCCGTTGACCAGCGCCTCGCCCACGACCTCAGACGCCACCTCACAGGCGAAAGCGGCGTTTTCGGCGCGGTTGATGGTGGCAGGATAGCCCCAGTCATAGTCAATGCGCGCTTTCACGCCGTAAGCGGCGGCATGGCCTTCGACGATCTCATAGAAGCGCTTTTTCAACAGTGCCCGCACATCGGGTTTGAACGACCGGATCGTGGCGCAGAACATCGCTTCTTCGGGGATGATGTTGCTGGCCGTGCCAGTGTGAATTTGCGTCACCGACACCACCGCCTCATCCAGCGCATAGACATTGCGCGGGATGATGGTCTGGATCGCGCCCACCATGCCGACGACCGCGACCACCGGATCAACACATTCATGCGGCGTCGCCCCGTGGCCACCCTTGCCGGTGATATACACAAAGGCGGTGTCCACGCTCGCCATCAGCGCATCGGGCGTGGTCAGGAACTGGCCGAAGGGCACGTTCGGGGCGTTGTGGATGCCGTAAACCTGGGTGATGGCAAAGCGGTCCATAACCCCCTCTTGCACCATGACCTGACCGCCGCCGCCGTCTTCTTCGGCGGGTTGGAACAACAGCGCCACCCGGCCCGAGAATTTGCGGGTCTCTGCCAGATACTTAGCGGCCCCAAGAAGCATGGTCACATGGCCATCATGGCCACAGGCATGCATCTTGCCCGGGATCGTGGAGGCATGCTCGGCCTTCGTCAGCTCTTCGATGGGCAAAGCGTCCATATCGGCGCGCAGGCCAATCGTCGGGCCCGCCCCCTGCCCGTTGATGATTGCAACAATGCCGGTCTTGGCGATACCGGGGTGGATTTCATCCACGCCGATCTCTTTCAGCCGATCTATGATGAAGGCAGCGGTATTGTGGCAGTCAAACGCCAGCTCGGGATGCTGGTGCAAATGACGGCGCCAGCCCTTCATTTCTTCTGCATAGGCTGCGATACGGTTGAGAACGGGCATGGGCGACTCCTGATGTCTGGCCTTTGATCAAATCGTAAAACCGGGGACTCGGCAATGACAGATGCGGCATCCGACCGTCTTGTTCACGACCTTGAGGGCGGAATGCCGCGCCTTTTGGAGATCATGCGGCGGCTGCGCGACCCGGTTTCGGGCTGCCCTTGGGACATTGACCAGACCTTCGCCACCATCGCGCCCTATACGCTGGAAGAAGCGCATGAGGTGGCCGATGTGATCGAACGGCAGGCTTGGGGCGAGTTGCCGGGCGAGTTGGGGGATCTGCTGTTTCAGGTCGTCTATCACGCGCAGATGGCGCGGGATGTGGGGCTGTTTGGCTTTGACGAAGTGGTGCGGGCGATTGCCGACAAGATGGTGGCGCGCCATCCCCATGTGTTCGGCACTGAATCCCGCGATAAATCCGCCGCCCAGCAAACCGCGGATTGGGAAAAGATCAAAGCCGCCGAGCGTGGGCCTGCGGGGGTCTTGGACGGTGTGGCGCTGGGGCTGCCAGCACTGACGCGGGCGGTGAAGCTGCAAAAGCGCGCCGCGCGGGTGGGGTTTGATTGGCCCTCCACCGACGAGGTATTGGCCAAGATGCGCGAGGAAGTCGCCGAATTGGTTGAGGCGCGTGAGAGCCTTGGACCTGAAGAGGTGGTCGAAGAGTTTGGCGACCTGATGTTCGTCATGGCCAATCTGGCGCGGCACATGCAGGTGGACCCCGAGGCCGCACTGCGCGCCGCGAACGCCAAGTTTACAAGGCGGTTTGCGAAGATCGAGGCGTGGCTCGCCGAGGCTGGCAAGACCCCGGCGATGAGCGATCTGGCCGAGATGGACGCGTTGTGGAACCGCGCCAAGGCCGAGGACAAGGCGACGGCTGGGGCTGAGAGGCCGACCGGAACGCCTGGGTGATCTGGGGAAGCCTCCGGCGGGAGTATTTTGGCCAAGATGAAACCAATTCTTTTTGTCAGGTATTGACCCGAGTAAAAGAGTCAGGTTATTCGTAGGGCATAAATTCTGACTAAAGGACTCAGTCATGCGATCTTCTCTTCTGGCTCTTGCCCTGCTCTCAACCGCCCTGCCCGCACTGGCGCAGGAGGTGAATGTCTATTCCCACCGCCAGCCTGAGTTGCTGCAGCCGCTGGTCGATGCCTTTACTGCAGAGACCGGTATTGCCGTGAATGTGGCCTTTGTCGACAAGGGGATGGCCGAGCGATTGGTGGCCGAGGGTGACCGTTCACCCGCCGATCTGGTGCTGACGGTCGATATCGCCCGGCTGATGCAGGTGGTTGAGGCGGGCGTCGTGCAACCCGTGCAGTCTGACGTGCTGGAGGCCAATATTCCCGAGGCGTTGCGCGATCCAAACGACCAGTGGTTCGGCCTGACCGCGCGCGCGCGCATTGTCTATGCCTCGAAAGAGCGGGTGCAGCCGGGGGACGTGACCACCTATGAAGATCTGGCCACCGAAAAGTGGAAAGGCCGGATCTGCTCGCGTTCGGGTCTGCATGATTACAACGTCGCCCTGCTGGGCGCTGTGATTGCCCATTATGACGAAGCCACTGCAACGGCCTGGGCCGAAGGTCTGAAGGCAAATCTGGCGCGCAAGCCCGACGGCGGCGACCGCGATCAGGTCAAGGCGATTGCGGCGGGCGAATGTGATGTTGCCATCGGCAACACTTATTACATGGGCCAAATGCTGGCCGACCCCGAGCAGCTTTCGGCGGCAGATGCTGTGAATATCATGTTCCCGACCTTTGCGACTGGCGGCACCCATCTGAACATTTCAGGGGTGGCGATGACGGCGGCCGCGCCGAACAAAGAGAACGCGCTGCAGTTCATGGAATGGCTATCGGGCGATGCGGCGCAGAAGATCTATGCCGAGACGAACCACGAATACCCGGTGAAGGTGGGCGTCGAACGCTCGACCCTTGTCGCCTCATGGGGCGAATTCACGGCCGACACCAAGACCTTGGCCGAGATCGCGGCCCAGCGTCCGGCGGCGGTGAAGATCATGGAGACCGTGAACTTCGACGGCTGATCGGGACTCTTCATGACGGGGGAACGGGGGCCGGACGCGGCCCCCTTTTTCTTTGACCCTGTCGACAAGGATGGGCTAGCTAGGCGTCTTGACCGGCACGGAGGCCCGTACATGACCCGCAAGATCATCATCGACACTGACCCCGGGCAGGACGATGCCTTTGCCATCCTGTTGGCGCTGGCCAGCCCTGAGTTGGAGGTTCTGGGGGTGACGGCCGTGGCGGGCAATGTGCCCTTACATTTCACCGAAAAGAACAGCCGGATCATCTGTGAGCTGGCCGGAAAGCCGCAGACGCGGGTTTACGCGGGCTGCGACCGCCCCATGAAGCGCAAGCTGGTCACGGCGGAATATGTGCATGGGCAAACGGGCCTGAATGGCCCGCAGCTGGCCGATCCGATCATGGCGCTTCAGCCTCAACACGGCGTTGATTTCATTATCGAAACCCTGCGGCGCGAGCCAGCCCATACGGTGACCTTGTGCCCACTTGGCCCCCTGACCAACATCGCCGTGGCCTTTGACAAAGCCCCCGACATTGTGGGCCGGGTGCAGCAGATCGTCCTGATGGGCGGGGCCTATTTCGAGGTGGGCAATGTGACGCCTGCGGCCGAGTTCAACATCTATGTCGACCCTGAGGCCGCGGACATCGTGTTCAAGTCGGGCGTGCCCTTGGTGGTGATGCCCTTGGATGTGACCCACAAGGTGCTGACCACCCGCGCGCGGGTGGAGCGGTTCCGCGCCATGGGCACCGAGGTCGGCCGCGTCTGCGCCGAGTGGCTGGAGTTTTTTGAGCGCTATGACATGGAGAAATATGGTAGCGATGGCGGGCCTTTGCATGACCCGACGGTGATTGCCTATCTGCTCGCCCCCGACCTTTTCAAAGGCCGCCACATCAATGTGGAGATCGAGACAGGTTCGGAATTGACCTTGGGCATGACGGTGGCCGACTGGTGGGGCGTGACGGGCCGTCCGGCCAATGCGCTGTTCATCGGCAATGTCGATGCGGATGGGTTCTTTGATCTTTTGACTGAACGGATCGCGCGGCTTTGACGCCTCTTCGTCGCCGTGCCGGCGCTTATCGGCGCGACTGGCGGCTGATCTGACCGCCACCCACCGCCGCCGGCACGCCGGTGGTTGTGGGGCAAGACGTGGGCAGGCCGCGCATGACGCGGACGGCAAGATAGGCAAACGCCTGCGCCTCCAACATGTCGCCGTTCAGACCTGCGGCCTCGACTGGCTCCACCGGGCAAGAAAGCCGCGCCGCGAGTTCGCGCATCATCGTGGCATTGTGACGCCCGCCACCGGTGACCAGAAGGCGCGTGACAGGGCGGGGGAAATGCTCGGCCCCGCGGGCGACCGCGGCGGCGGCAATGGCGGTGAGGGTGGCGGCGGCATCGGGTGTTGAGAGTGCATCGACCGCCTGCAAGGCGGCGTGAAACGCATTGCGGTCCAAGGACTTCGGCGGCATTTTGAAGAAATAAGGATGGTCTAGAAAACGGGCCACAGCCGCCTCATCCACCTGTCCGGTGGCTGCCAATGCGCCGCCCTCATCTTGCGCGCACCCAAGCCGGGCCTGCATCAGATCGTTGATCGGCGCATTGGCGGGGCCGGTGTCAAAGGCCAAAAGCGCACCGGGGGCATCAGGGGTGGCACGGCTTGGATCAACCCAAGTCAGGTTGCCAACCCCGCCCAGATTGAGAAAGGCGACGGGTTCAGTCGCCCCCGCCCATTTGGCGCAGGCGAAATGGAAAAACGGGGCCAAGGGCGCGCCCTGCCCGCCCATGGCCACATCGTTTGATCGAAAGTCCCAGACCACGGGGGTGCCCAAGAGCTCGGCCAACAGCGCGCCGTTGCCGCATTGATGGGTGCCACGGTGGCCGGGGTCATGCGCCAAGGTCTGGCCGTGAAAGCCCACCACCTCGGCCCCCGAAAAGCGCGCCAAAAGCTCGGCATGGGCGCGTTCAATCACTTCGGCGGCGGCATCAACCCCCGGATCACCGGGCCAGTGGCCAAAGGCGGCGCGGATCGTCGCGCGCTCAGCCTCACTCAACGGGCGATAGGCGTGGGGGCCAAATTCGGCAATCGTCTCGCCATCGGTGAGGACCATCGCGGCATCAACCCCATCCAGAGAGGTGCCTGACATCGCGCCCAAAGCCCAGATCGGCCCCGCTTTCATGCCTTCCCCTGCCCCTTTTGCCCCGCTATACCGCTGCCATCCTTAAAGCATGAGACGGCCATGACCTACCATCCGAAATCCGATTTCCTGCGTGTGATGTTCGAGCGCGGCTTTGTGGCCGATTGCACCGACTATCAGGCGCTTGACGAGGCTTTGGTCAAGGGAGTTGTGCCAGCGTATATTGGATACGATGCCACAGCACCGTCTCTGCATGTAGGGCATTTGATGAATATCATGGTGCTGCGCTGGCTGCAAAAGACCGGGCACAAGCCGATAACGCTGATGGGTGGCGGCACCACCAAGGTCGGGGATCCGTCCTTCCGCAGTGAGGAACGGCCACTTTTGACACCAGAGAAGATCGACGAGAATATCGCCGGTCTGAAACAGGTGTTTGCGAAGTATCTCAGCTACGGCGACGGCCCAACCGATGCCATCATGCTGAACAATGCCGAATGGCTGGACGGTCTGAACTATTTGGACTTTCTGCGCGACATCGGTCGGCATTTCAGCGTCAACCGCATGCTGTCGTTTGAAAGTGTCAAGTCCCGGCTGGACCGTGAGCAATCGCTGTCCTTCCTTGAATTCAACTACATGATCCTGCAAGCCTATGATTTCCTTGAAATCAATCGCCGCTATGGCTGTTTGTTGCAAATGGGCGGATCCGATCAATGGGGCAATATCATCAACGGCATTGATCTGACGCGTCGAGTGATTGACCGCGAGATCTATGGACTGACCACGCCGCTGCTGACCACCTCAGACGGCAAGAAGATGGGCAAATCCGCGAGCGGCGCGGTCTGGCTGAATGGCGCTATGCTGAGCCCCTATGAATTCTGGCAGTTCTGGCGCAACAGCACCGATGCAGATGTCGGCCGGTTCTTGAAGATCTTCTCTGAATTGCCGATTGATGAGTGCAACCGGCTGGGCGCCTTGCAGGGGTCCGAGATCAACGGGGCCAAGATTGTCTTGGCCAATGCGGTGACAACGCTTCTGCACGGGGCTGAGGCGGCAGCTGCGGCCGAGGCCACCGCGCGCGAGGTGTTTGAGCGCGGCGGCGTGGGCGATGATCTGCCCACCGTCACCGTGTCGGCGGCGGATCTGGCCGAGGGGCTTGGGATTGTTCAGCTTTTCGTCAAGGCGGGGCTGGCCCCTTCGGGCAAGGATGCCAAGCGGCTGATCTCGGAAGGCGGGGCGAAGGTGAATGATGAAACCGTCACCGATACCGGCCTGCGCTATGGCGCGGCCGATCTGGCACAGCCGATCAAGCTGACGGCGGGCAAAAAGCGGCATGCCTTGGTGGTTTTGAGCTAACTCCTCGTCGACTTTGTCGCTCGTCGTAACGAGGAGACGTCGAAGACGCCCGACGCGTGGGGCCCAAATGACAAAGGCCGGGGTTTCCCCCGGCCTTTTGCATTATTCCTGCACGGTGACCTTGGCCATCACGTCCGGCTCGGACGTCACCTCGCCGTTCGCACCATCGCCGCGCTTGATCGCGTCAACGATCTCCATACCAGAGATCACCTGACCAACGACCGTGTATTGGCCGTTCAGGAAATCGCCCTGATCGAACATGATGAAGAACTGACTGTTGGCCGAATCCGGATCTGCGGCCCGCGCCATGCCCACGACACCGCGCGCGAAGACCAGATCCGAGAACTCGGCCGGAATATCGGGCAGGGTTGAGCCGCCGGTGCCTGCCATCGACAGATCGCCCCCAGCCTTGCCGTTCGACACATCGCCGGTTTGCGCCATGAACCCGTCGATCACGCGGTGAAACACCACGCCGTCATAGGTGCCGGATTTCGCAAGCTCGACGATCTGGGCCACGTGCTTGGGGGCCTTATGATCGGCCATGTCGATCACCACGGTGCCATTCGCCACCCCGGCAACTTCGATCACAAGGTTCGGGCCGGGGCCGTCGACCACGTCTTGGGCCAGCGCGGGGGACGCCGCAAAGGCGGCCAGGATCAAAGCCTTACGCAACATCGGCGGCCACCCGAACAGTGATCATGCGGTCAGGCGAGGCTGGCGGCTCGCCTCGGGTGATCTTGTCGACATGCTCCATGCCCGAAATCACCCGGCCATACACGGTGTACTGGCGGTTCAGGAAATGGTTGTCGCTGAAGTTGATGAAGAACTGCGAATTGGCCGAGTTCGGGTTTTGCGACCGCGCGGCACCAATGGTGCCACGGTCATGCGGGATCCCTGAAAACTCTGCCACAACATCAGGATGCTCTGACCCGCCCGTGCCCGCGCGACGCAGGTTGAAGTCTTTTTCCATGTTGCCATTGGCCACATCGCCGGTTTGGGCCATGAACCCCTCAATGACGCGGTGGAAACACACGTTGTCATAGGCCTTGGCGCGGGCAAGCGCCCGCATCCGCTCGCAATGCTTGGGGGCGATGTCGTTCAGAAGTTCGATCACCACTTCGCCGTCTTTCAGCGTGATGATGACGGTGTTTTCAGGGTCTTTGATCTCGGCCATCGGGGGCGTCTCCATTTTTTTCTGCCGCGAACCTAATGTCGCAAGGGCGAAAGGGAAAGGGCTTATGGTTGACGAAGCCGCGAGATGGGCGGAAAGAAGGGGCTGACAAACAAGGCTGGGATTTGGAGGTCAAGATGGGCTGGAAAACGCTGGATGATGTGGCATTGGCGGGCAAAACCGTGCTGACACGCGTCGACATCAACGTGCCGATGGAGGGAGGCCGGGTGACCGACACCACGCGCATCGACAAGATCACGCCCACGGTTGAAGACATCATCGCGCGGGGTGGCAAGGTGGTGCTTTTGGCACATTTTGACCGGCCAAAAGGCAAGGTCGTGCCCGAAATGAGCCTATGGCATGTCAAGGACGCGCTGGCCGCCTCATTGGGGCGCAAGGTGGTGTTTGGCAGTGATTGCATCGGCGCCCCGGCCCGCATGGCGATTGCGGCGGCGGGTCAAGGGGAGGTGGTTTTGCTGGAAAACACCCGTTTTCATCCGGGCGAGGAGCAGAATGATCCGGCTTTGGCCGCCGAACTGGCCGCCCTTGGCAATGTGTTTGTAAACGACGCCTTCTCCGCCGCACATCGGGCCCATGCCTCGACCGAGGGGATTGCCAAGCTGCTGCCCAGTGCCGCCGGTCGGCTGATGGAGGCCGAGTTGAAGGCGCTGGAGGCGGCTCTTGGCACCCCGGTGCGCCCGGTGGTGGCAGTGGTCGGCGGGGCCAAGGTTTCGACCAAGCTCGACCTTTTGGGCAATCTGGTGGGCCGCGTTGACCATTTGGTGATTGGCGGTGGCATGGCCAATACATTCCTTGTGGCGCAAGGGGTTGAAGTGGGCAAGTCGCTGGCCGAACGCGACATGGCCGACACCGCGCGCGAGATTTTGGCCAAGGCCAAGGCCGCCGGATGCGCCATCCATCTGCCCGTGGATGTGGTGGTGGCGCGCGCGTTCAAGGCGGGGGCCGCGCATGAGACCGTGGCGGTGGGTGCCTGTCCCGCAGATGCGATGATTCTGGACGCCGGACCCAAGACGGTGGCGGCGTTGACGCAGGTGTTTGAGGCCAGCAAGACCTTGATCTGGAACGGTCCTTTGGGCGCGTTTGAGATTGAACCCTTCAACGCCGCGACCAATGCTGCGGCCAAGGTGGCGGCCGATTTGACGCGTGCGGGCAAGCTCATCTCGGTCGCCGGGGGCGGCGATACGGTGGCGGCACTGAATCAGGCCGGGGCGGCTGAGGACTTTACCTTTATCTCCACCGCTGGCGGCGCTTTTCTGGAATGGATGGAGGGCAAGACCTTGCCCGGTGTTGCAGCTTTGAACGGGTGAATTCGCCCTTTAGGCGCTGAAGTTCCGGCCCCGCGACGCCTTGTGCGTGGCGGGGCCAATTTGTTTCCAGATGGCTGGCACATGTTGGCGCTATCAGATTTGCCAGCGCCTTTGCGAGACGTTATGGCCGACACAACGAATGCCAGAACGGATATGGACATGACCAAGGCACAGCAGACGGAACGGGTGGCAAAGGGCAACGGCTTTATCGCCGCTTTGGACCAATCAGGCGGCTCTACCCCCAAGGCGCTGCGGCTTTATGGGGTGCCTGAGAGTGCCTATTCGGGCGAGTCTGAAATGTACGACATGATCCATGCGATGCGCGCGCGGATCATCAAATCGCCTGCCTTTACCGGTGACAAGGTGGTTGGCGCGATCTTGTTTGAACAGACCATGGACCGCGAAATCGACGGTATTCCGACCGCGACCTATCTGTGGGACACGCGCAAAGTTGTGCCGTTTTTGAAGATTGACAAGGGTCTGGAGGCCGAGGTTGACGGCTGCCAGATCATGAAACCGATGCCGACGCTGGATGCGCTTTTGGACAAGGCGGTGGCGGCGGGGATTTATGGGACCAAGGAACGCTCGGTCATCTCGGCGGCGAATTCGAAAGGAATTCAAGAGGTTGTGGATCAACAGTTTGCTGTCGCGGCACAGGTTATGGCCAAGGGGTTGATGCCGATCATCGAGCCGGAGGTGACGATTTCGATCAGTGACAAGCTTGAGGCGGAGGCGATGCTGCGCGATGCGCTGATCAGTGCGCTGGACGCCCTGCCCAAGGGGCACAAGGTGATGCTGAAGCTGACGCTGCCGGGCGTGCCAAACTTCTATGCGCCTTTGGTGGACCACCCGAATGTGCTGAAAGTGGTGGCGCTGTCGGGTGGTTATGCCCGCGACGAGGCCAATGCGATCTTGGCCAAGAATCGCGGCATCATCGCCTCGTTCAGCCGCGCGCTGACGGAAGGGCTGTCGGCCCAGCAGTCGGATGCCGAGTTTGACGCGGCCCTGGGCACGGCGATTTCTGCCATTCACGCCGCCTCGATCGCGGGGTAAGGCGGCCAAAATTTTGTAAGGAATCCCTCATTTTAGGGGATTCCCTTTGTGATTCGCTTGTGGCATGATTCCCGACGTTACCGCCCCCGCCACATGAGGGGTGGAACAGAGGCAGAGCATGACGAACACCCCATCTCGCATTTCGCTGGTCGGAATCTTCTATCTGGTGTTGGCCTTCACCTTGGGGGGCTATTTCACCTTTGCCGCCGTGCAGGGCGATTATGGGGTGTTGCGTCGCGTTCAGATCAATGCCGAGGCGGATGCCTTGCAGGTGGAGCGGGACCGGTTGGCGCAGGAGTTGACCCAGGTGACCAACCTGACGCGGCGGCTGTCGGATGACTTTTTGGACATCGACCTTCTCGATCAGCAGGCCCGAGACGTCTTGGGCTATATGCGCGCCGATGAGATCATGATCCGCTAAGGCCAGCCTTTTCCTTCGTCGGGTTTGCGTCTGGCAGGCGTCGGGTTTGCGTCTGGTATCCGTCCCGACACGCGTCCCGCTGCAGGCGGGGCAAATTGCACCCTTTTGTGGCCACCAATTTGCAAACCGCCTAAAGCGTATCGCGTTTGATCTGGTTCAGCCGATCAAACGCGACGCCACATTCCCAACGTCTTGCCTGTCTTGGATCGCATTCCGTCTGAATCAGATTGAATGCGATCCGCTATCGGGCAGCCATTCAGGCCGCATTTTCTGTTTTGCGTTATTTCACCGATGTTGTATAAATTGTTTAACGTTAAACTATTCCACAAGTATCGGGAGGATGCGCCGTGGTCGCCAAGAAAGCGCCGGAAAAATCCAACGTCTCCAAGGACGAATTGCTGAAATACTATCGCGAGATGCTCTTGATCCGGCGATTCGAAGAGAAGGCGGGCCAGCTGTATGGCATGGGCCTGATTGGCGGGTTTTGTCACCTTTACATCGGGCAAGAGGCGGTGGTGGTTGGGCTTGAGGCCTGCACCAAGCCTGACGACAAGCGCCTGACGAGCTATCGTGACCACGGCCATATGTTGGCTTGCGGCATGAGCGCCAATGGCGTGATGGCGGAGTTGACGGGCCGCGAGGGGGGATACTCCAAGGGCAAGGGCGGGAGCATGCACATGTTCTCGAAGGAAAAGCATTTCTACGGCGGCCACGGCATTGTGGGCGCACAGGTGCCTTTGGGGGCGGGCCTGGCGTTGTCGGACTGGTACAAGGGCAATGACAATGTGACCTTCACCTATTTCGGCGATGGCGCGGCCAATCAGGGCCAAGTCTATGAGACCTATAACATGGCCGAGCTATGGAAGCTGCCGGTGATTTTTGTCATTGAAAACAATGGCTATGCCATGGGCACTTCCATGAAACGGTCTACCAAATCGACCACCTTCTATGGCCGGGGTGCCGCCTATGGCATTGAGGGCGAACAGGTGGACGGCATGGATGTGCTGGCCGTGAAAGCGGCGGGCGAAAAGGCCGTGGCGCACTGCCGGGCGGGCAAGGGACCGTATATTCTGGAAATGATGACCTACCGCTATCGCGGCCATTCGATGAGTGACCCGGCGAAGTACCGCACGCGCGAAGAGGTGGAAAAGATCAAGCAAGAGAAGGACTGCATCGAGCATGTCCGCGATCTTTTGACCCAAGGCGGTCTCGCCTCGGAGGAGGAGCTGAAAATGATCGACAAAGAGATCAAGGAGATCGTCAACGCCAGCGCCGAGTTTGCCAAGGAAAGCCCTGAGCCTGCCTTGAGCGAGCTTTGGACCGACATTTACGCCTGAGGGGGAGAGACCATGGCAACCGAAATATTGATGCCCGCCCTGTCCCCGACGATGGAGGAAGGCACGCTGGCCAAATGGCTGGTGAAGGAAGGCGACGCCGTCAAATCCGGCCAGATCCTGGCCGAGATTGAGACTGACAAGGCGACGATGGAGTTTGAGGCCGTGGATGAGGGGATCATCGGCAAATTGCTGGTGGCCGAAGGCACCGCCAATGTGAAGGTGAACACGCCGATTGCGGTGTTGGTGGAGGACGGTGAGAGCGTTGTGGTTGCCTCTTCGTCCGCCGCTGGCGGCTCGTCGGCGGCCCCTGCCCCGGTGGCGGCTGTTGCGGCGGCCCCTGTTGCGGCCCCGGTCGCCGTGGTGTCAAAGGCCAGCCCTGATTGGGCGCCTGGCACGCCGATGAAGACCATGACCGTGCGCGAAGCGCTGCGTGAGGCCATGGCCGAGGAGATGCGCGCCAACCCCAATGTGTTCCTGATGGGCGAAGAGGTGGGCGAGTATCAGGGGGCTTACAAGATCTCGCAGGGTCTGTTGGATGAGTTTGGTCCCAAGCGCGTGATTGATACACCGATCACCGAGATCGGTTTTACCGGCATTGCGGTGGGTGCGGCTTGGGGTGGGTTGAACCCGATTGTCGAGTTCATGACCTTTAATTTTGCCATGCAGGCGATTGACCACATCATCAACTCGGCCGCCAAGACCAACTATATGTCGGGTGGTCAGATGCCTTGCCCGATTGTGTTCCGCGGGACCAATGGCGCGGCGGCGCGGGTGGGTGCGCAGCATTCGCAGGACTATGCGGCGTGGTATTCGGCCATTCCGGGCTTGCGCGTGGTGATGCCCTATTCTGCATCGGACGCGAAGGGGCTGTTGAAGATGGCCATTCGTGATCCGAATCCGGTGGTGTTCCTGGAGAATGAAATTCTTTACGGGCAGTCTTTCGAGGTGCCCGATCTGCCCGATTTCACCATTCCCTTTGGCAAGGCGCGGGTCTGGCGTGAAGGCAGCGATGTGACCATCGTATCCTTCGGGATCGGGATGCGCTATGCGTTGGAAGCCGCTGATATCCTTGCGAAAGATGGGATTTCGGCCGAAGTGATTGATCTGCGCACGCTGCGCCCGATTGATTACGATACCGTGCTGGCGTCTGTGCAAAAGACCAACCGCTGTGTGACGGTGGAAGAGGGATTCCCGGTGGGGTCCATCGGCGATCACATGGCCAGCACAATCATGCAGCGGGCGTTTGATTATCTGGATGCGCCTGTCGTGACCTGCACCGGCAAGGATGTGCCCATGCCCTATGCGGCCAATCTGGAAAAGCTTGCACTGGTGACGACGGCCGAGGTTGTCGCCGCTGTCAAATCTGTTTGCTACCGCTAAGGGAGGGTAGAATATGGCTGTGGAAATCTTGATGCCCGCGCTGTCTCCGACCATGGAGGAGGGCACGCTGGCCAAATGGCTGGTGAAAGAAGGCGATGTGGTGAAATCGGGGCAGGTGATTGCCGAGATCGAGACCGACAAGGCCACGATGGAATTCGAGGCGGTGGATGAGGGCACCATCGGCAGGATTCTGGTGGCCGAAGGCACGGCGGGGGTCAAGGTGAACACCGCGATTGCTGTGCTGATGGAGGAGGGCGAGGCGGCAGGTGCGGCTGTGGCCAAGCCTGCGGCGGCGGTCGAGAGTCGGGCTGAAGCCCGACCTGCGGCGGCGGCGGCTGCGGTTGCGGCCCCTGCGGCGCCGGTTGTTCCGGCGGCATCGGGCGCGCGGGTCTTTGCCTCGCCTTTGGCGCGGCGGATTGCCAAGGAAAAGGGGCTGGACCTGACGCGGGTTGCAGGCTCGGGTCCGCATGGGCGCATTGTGCGCGCGGATGTGGAGGGGGCAAGCCCTGTGGCGGCGGTGGCTTTGGCGGCAGCGCCAGTGGCGGTTGCTGCGGCGGAGGCACCTGCCAAGGCCATGATGCCCACGGGCATGGGTGCCGAGACGGTGCTGAAAATGTATGCCGACCGCGCCTTTACCGAGGTGCCTTTGGTTGGCATGCGCCGCACTGTGGCGGCCCGTCTGACCGAGGCCAAGCAGACCATCCCGCATTTCTATCTGCGCCGCGAGGTGCGGCTGGATGCGCTGATGACCTTCCGCGAGCAGTTGAACAAGGGGCTGGAGGCGCGGGGCATCAAGCTGAGCATCAACGACTTCATCATCAAGGCTTGTGCGATTGCCTTGCAGGCGGTGCCCGGCGCCAACACGGTTTGGGCAGGGGACCGGATGCTGCAGCTGAAGCCGTCTGATGTGGCGGTGGCAGTATCGGTCGAGGGCGGGCTTTTCACCCCTGTGCTGCGCGATGCGGACACCAAGACGCTGTCGGCGCTGTCGGCCGAGATGAAGGATCTGGCCGCACGGGCCAAGTCGAAAAAGCTGGCGCCACACGAGTATCAGGGCGGGTCTTTTGCGATTTCCAACCTTGGGATGATGGGGATCGAAAACTTTGACGCCGTGATCAACCCGCCGCATGGGTCAATCTTGGCCGTGGGTGCGGGGATCAAGAAGCCGGTTGTTCTGGCGGATGGGTCAATTGGCGTCGCCACGGTGATGTCGGTGACCTTGTCGGTTGATCACCGGGTGATCGACGGGGCCCTAGGCGCGGAGTTCCTGAAGGCGATCGTGGAGTGCTTGGAAAACCCGATCTCTATGCTGGTTTGACCCAGACAAACGCAAAAGGCCCCGAGGTGATCCTCGGGGCCTTTTGCGTTTGGGGGGATTTTCTAGAGCGGATCGCATTCAAGACAGGCAAGCCGTCGGGAATGTTGCGTATCGCGTTTGAGCAACCCAACCCGATCAAACGCGATACGCTTTAGCAGTCGCAGTCTTTCAACCGCTGATCCATGGTGACTGAAGGCGTATCACAGCCCGCTTCGCCCACGATGCGGGCGGGCACACCAGCCACGGTCTTGCAAGGTGGGACGTCTTGCAGCACCACCGAGCCTGCGGCGATGCGGGTGCAATAGCCGATCTCGATATTGCCAAGAACCTTGGCCCCAGCCCCGATCAGCACACCATTGCCGATCTTGGGGTGACGGTCGCCATCTTCCTTGCCGGTGCCGCCCAAAGTGACGGAATGCAGCATCGAGACATTGTCGCCCACGACAGCCGTTTCACCAATGACGATGGAATGAGCGTGGTCGATCATCAATCCGCGCCCGATGCGGGCGGCGGGGTGGATGTCGACACCAAACACCTCAGACACCTGCATCTGGACAAAATAGGCCATGTCGCGGCGGCCTTGTTGCCACAGCCAATGGCCGATGCGGTAAGCCTGAACCGCCTGAAATCCCTTGAAGAACAGGATCGGCTGGATATAGCGGTGGCAGGCCGGATCGCGGTCATAGATCGCCATGATATCGGCGCGGGCAGCCTGACCGATCTCGGTGTCTTCGGCATAGGCCTCATCGGCGATTTCGCGCAGGATTTGCTCGCTCATCTCGCCCGAGGCGAGTTTCAGCGAAAAGCGGTACGCCAGCGCACGTTCCAAGGTTGGGTGGTGCAAGAGGCTGGAATGGACCAGACCGCCAAGCAAGGGCTCGGCCTTGACCATCTCGGAGGCCTCATCGCAGACCCGTGACCAGACCGGATCAACGGTCATCAGTTTTGCTTTGGTTTCTGCCATGATCATCTCCCCGTTTGGCCGCAGTATAGCACAACCGGGTATCGGGTGACAAACCATGTCGCCGTTTGGCACCATCTTGGCGAAACGCCTCCACCGCGAGGGCCATGACGGCCAGTGACTGCAAGCAGAGCGGGCGGCCTGTGGGGGCCTGATCGCCCAGCGCGCGGGCCATCAGGCCGCCATTGCCCCAGCGCGGATGCGGCACGCCAAAGCGGCGCATGAAATGATGGGCGGCATGGGCCTCGTGCAGAAGTTGGTGCGCCAGAGTCGGGCGGAACGGTTTTGGCACAGCGGCAAGACGCCCCGCCCCCGCCAAGAGATCATCCAAAAGGCAAGGGCGCACGACCTTAGCCCAGCGTCATGGACCGCGCCGGGCCTGCGCCAAAGCGGGCCGAGACCTGCGCCACATTGATTCGGGTCAGCGGCCCTGCCCCGTCCACCGCCTGCAGCCCAGCAGGATAGGTCCAGCCCGGTTGCGTTGTGGTCACCTCGCGCAAAAGCGTGGCGCCAGAGAATACCTGCAGGCGATAGCGCTCGCTCTCTTCGCCCAAAGGCACCTCGGTAGACTGCCAGCTGTCGCCGTCGATCCGGGTTCGGCGGATCCAGCTGAGGTTGATATCAGCGCCCAGCGCACCGCGTTTTTTCAAATGGCAAACCGAATAGGGCCGGAGCCCGTTGCCCTGGAAGGCTGCGCTGAGCGCGACGACCCCTTCTGAAGCAAACCCGCGCGTGGCATCACCGATGCGGTAATTGCGCAGCAGGCCCCGGGCGGATTGCGGCAGCGTGATCTGGCGCAGGGCGGCGTTAAGAAGCACCACTGTGCTGCCAGCGGGCCAGAGGTCGGGCATCACCCCATCGGTGCCAAGCTGGCCGCGCAAGCGGGTGTGAATCTCATAGGTTTCCGGCGCGACAAGCACCGCATCGGCAAACTGCACCACCTCCCACAGGTCAGCACTGCCATCACCAATGGCCAGCGCATTGCCTCCGGCCAGCACCGAAAGCTCATCCGCCGAGGACAGCTGCCCGGACCCCAACCTAATGCGCAGGGCCGGGCCACGCTCCCACCGCCCGGCCTGACCACGGGCAAGTGCGGTTTCGGTCACGCCCACAATCGCAGGGCGGTTGAGAAGGGTGTTGAGTGTGAAACCCGCCTCGGTTGGAGAGGACCACAAGGCCACCTGCCCCGGCCAAGGGCTTGCCGCCACTGCCAGATGCGGCACATGCGGTTGCTCGGACCCTGTCAGCAAAGGCAGGTCCAAAAACACTGGATAAGGCGGCAAGGGCGGTTGATAGGGCTTCCAGCTGGTCGCCTCGGGGTCGATCCTGGGGTCGCGGTAGACTGCCGGGTCGATGCGCACCGCCTCAATCGTTTGCATCGCGGTCAACTCGCAGCGATCCACCCGATAGCGTTTGCCTGCCACCTCGATCACCGATCCCGCCCCGATGTCACGACGCGAGGGCGGCAGGCCCAGACGCAGGCTGTCGCGGGCCAGACGCGCCTCAACCAGCCAGCGCTCGGCCAAGGCCGCAGCCTCGGCCCGCGTGAGCGCCAAAGGCAGATCGCTTTGCGCGACCGAAGCACCCGTGGCGTCGGGCAGGCTTGCGGCCACGGCGCGCACGGCAAAGTCGCTTTCGGCCTCGAGATAGATCAGGCGCAGATGGTCATGGGTCTCAGTCTCGCCCAGTCGCGTTGCTTCAAGACCTGATCCATCGCCCTCCATCAAGGCAAGGGTCTCGGGCGCGAGGGGCGTTGGGGAAAGCCCGGTCCGGCGCATAAAGCTCATGCGCCCCTCGCGCTCCACCGCATCAACCGAGGCTGCCTGCAACACAGGCTGCAAAACGGCCCGCGCCGAGGCAACCTCGGTCACATGATAGCCGCGCACCACGCCATGCGCGCGGGTGGTGTCGACATTCGTCACCCGTGCAGCAGTGCAGACATCCTCGATCACCGCCGCGAGCGACTGGTTGGCCGAGCGCCCGTTCAACCAATGCCCAGCCTCAAAATTCGCGCCATCGTTCCATAGCGTTTTGTTCAAAGGAAACACTGGAAACGGCCGGGCGTCCCAGGCCCAAGCCAAAGAGCGGTCAAAATCCAGCATCGGCCCGGCATAGGCCAACGAGGCCGGATTGTTGGCCGGGTCGCGCCAGAATCGCGCCATGGCGGTGTAATAGGCCATCTGCAAAAGATCATCACGCTGGCCGGTCGAAAACTTTGGCAGCGCGGATTCAGAGGATTTGGGATCGAGAAATTTGTTGGGCTGGTTGGTGCCCTTGTCGATCGCCGCGCAGCCATATTCGACAAAGCGGAAGGGCTTGGATTGCGGCACCCAAGGGGTAGGCGTGGCTTGGCGCACCCCGGCAATGCGCGGATGGTGCTGCGACAGCCACCAATTGCGCAAATCCTTATAGCGGTAGACCCAAGGCTCGTCATGCGCGCCATCGGTGATGGGTGTGCGGGTTTGCGCGGCCTCGTCGACCTCATTGGCGTAATACCAGTCAAACCCTTCACCGCCTGCGATATTGGCGATCAGATAGTCCGGGTTGTGCAGCGATTGCCAAGCGCTGTCGGCGTGCACCTCCCCTTCGCGCCAGTCGGACAGGGGCATGTAATTGTCGATGCCGATGAAATCGATGTTGGCGTTGGCCCATAGGGGATCGAGGTGGAAGTAGACATTGTTGCCGACGTGATAGCCGAAATACTCTGACCAATCGGCAGCATAAGAGAGCTTGCAGGTTGGTCCCAGAATAGAGCGCACTTCGGCGGCCAACGCGATCAACGCCGTCACCGCCGGAAAACTGTCGCCCGCCCCGCGGATCTGCGTCAGCCCCCGCATTTCCGAGCCGATACAAAACGCCTCAACCCCGCCTGCTGCGACGCAAAGCATCGCATTGTGCAGGATGAAGCGCCGATAGCTCCATTCATTCGGCCCGGTGTAGGTGATGGTGGTGCCCGACAGCGCGAAATGTGCGGCCGTGGCCGTGCCAATAAAGGCTGCCACTTCGGCCGCAGCGGCGGCAGTGCGGTCAGGCGTTCCGGGCAACCCCGGCGCAAGAGAGGTGGTGATGCGCCCGCGCCACGGCAGTTTCGACTGGCCCACCTGACCGGTCCACGGGTTTGTAAGCGTATTGCCCTCAAGCTGATCCATCAGGATGAAAGGATAGAAGGTCACATCCTTGCCAGCCGCTTTCATCGCGACAATTGCCTCGATGACTGCCTGATCGGTGGGTGTGCCGCCATAGATGGATCGCCCCGACACCTTCGGTACTTCCTCGGCCATCGCACGCGTGATCCCACCCGACCGCCACGGCATGCCCACCCCGTCCAGCGTCTTTTGTTCCACCTTCGGACGAATTGTGCATTGCCCACAGCGCAGATCGTCGCCGAACCACGACACCACCAAAGATGCTGCCCCTACCCCCGGCATCTCTTCGGTCAGCTGTTCCAGTGACAGCGCAAAGTCGGTCTGGTCAGTCGGCATGTTCACATTGGCGGTACGGTTCTGGCCTGGGCCTGTCTGGTAATGCACGGGCGAGGTTGCCAGCGAATACTCTCCGGTGCCTGGGATCACGCACAGGCCAGAGATACTCGCCGCCAACTCCTCGACCCGCGCGTTGCCAGTCGTCTGCGCCGGGCGCACCACCTCAAAGCTGAACTGCGGCACCCGGTTGCCAAAGACCCCAAGATCCAGGTCTTCGATCACCACATAGGCAACCCCGCGATAAGCAGGGGCATTGCCCGCGCCCTCGACCGCCGCGATCTTGGGATCGGCAAGTTGCGTCTCGGTCCCTTTGTAAACCCGCATCGTCAGCGCGTTGGTGGCAATCTCATTGCCATCGGCCCAGATCCGGCCAACGCGGCGGATTTCCCCTTCACAGAGCGCAATCGCAAGGCTGACCGAATAGCTGTACTGTGTCACGCGCCCCCCGCCGCCGCCCTTGCCGCCACCACTCTCAGCAACCGTTTCGCGAAAGCGCGTTGCCCAAATGACTTGCCCGCCCAGGCGCACCCGGCCCCAGGCGCGCGTGACAGCCGCGCCTTCGCTGGCCCCGGTCAGGCGAAACCGCTCGACCCGGCCTACCTCAACCGCCTCAGATCCTGCCCCAAGCAGGCGCTGGTCAATGACCTGGCCCAGCGTGGCGCCGATGGCCCGGCCAATCACTGCCCCAGACAGGCCCAGGACTGTGCCGCCGAACCCCGCCCCGATGGCCGCTCCAGCTGCTGACAAAAGGATGGTCGCCATGGTTCAGGCTCCTTCAAGGAAAACGAAAAACGGCAGCGATCTTGCGCTGCCATGGTCCTGACAGCGGCGAGATCACAACCCCATGACCGCTGTAGGCGTGAATGAATGCAGCCGCTGGGCCCGCGTCGGCCAAAATGCCCAAATGTTTGGCCACCGCGCCGGGGCGCATGCGAAAGAGCAAGACATCGCCGGGCACCTCGTGGCCAAGCGCCACCGGACACAAAATCTCGCGCGCCGCCTCAATCAGCACCTCTTGTCCGGTCGGCTCGGCCCAGTCGGGCGTATAGGCAGGCACCAAGCGTGGCTCATCCCCGTGGATCTCACGCCAGATGCCGCGCAACAGGCCCAGACAATCGGTGCCAGCGCCTTTGCAACTGGCCTGATGCCGATAGGGCGTGCCCAACCAATCGCGGGCGCGCGCCAAAACCTCGTCATTGCGGGTCATCCCTGCAGGCTCCCCCCGTCATTCAACGTGTTTGAGGCGGGATAAGAGGTCAACCAATCCTCCCCAGGCACATGAGGAAAGCCGCGAAAGTTCGCAAAATTGGTAAACTTTGTCCGGCAGGTCGCCGCGCGCCGGTCACATCCTGCAATCAGCCGAATGCTGTCGCCCGCCGCAAGATCCGCGCCCGTGCCATGCCAAAGGTCCACCACCCGGCCCATTGCAGTCAGCCGGTCGGCCTTGACCATCACCGACATCCCCGCCGAGGCGCCGCTCAGCACTTCGATCTGACCGCGTTCAAACCAATGGTCGGCAAAACTGGTTTGTCCGTCAATCCGGATACGCCCAAGCACATCGATCTCGGTGATCACGGTTGTGGTGCGATAGGCTGGCAAGCCCAGATCGATCCCACACCGCACATCTCCCAAGACCGCACCACAGCCCGCCTGATAGACCAACCCCTGCACCTGGTTGAGCCGTTCGCTCAGACCCCTGAGTTCCACGCGAAAGGCCCCGGCCTTGCGCGTCACCTCACCGAAATTGCCGCAAAATTCGATCACGCGCGCGCCGACATCAGCCCAATTCACCAGCCAGCTTTGCACCTCGGCCCCGTCAAATCGCCCGTCCGCCAAATCCTCCTCGCGGACCGAGGCATCCGACAAGGCCCCGACCGCCTCGGAATTGTCCACCGAAAGCCCGGTGGTCTGCTGCAAGGCCCCCGCCGAAAGCCCGCTGGCCGCCTTGAACACATGCCCGTCAAAGGTCACATCGCGGTCATGGTCGGTGAAGCCATAGGTCTCGCCATCCGCGCGCTTGACCAGCCAGCAATGACACACCGTGGTGATGCCACCGCCCAGATGCTGATAAAGCTCCTCGCGCCCGCTCATAGCCGCACCTCGATCACCGGCACATCAGGCACCTCGCCGGCGTTGAAGGCAGCCAGCGATACCGCAATCCGGTCGGTGTCAAACCGTACCGGCACATCAAACTCAAAGCCCGCCGTGACAACCGCGCCAATGTCGGGGGGCGTGACAAAGGTCACGATCCCGGCCGCCGTATCGACAGTGAACTCAACTCCTTCCACCTTGGGATCGTCGGCAATCGCCACCATCACCGTGCCCGCCACCGGCTTGGCAATCGGGCGCCAATAGTCCTGAGCCCCCGACAGATAGCGCTTGCGCAGTTGAAACGTCGTCCGCACCCCGTCGCCAACCCCCAAGATCTGATCCACAGGCCCCGTCACCGCCGAAGGGGCTGAGGATTTCCAATCCGCCCAGTCCTTCCAGCGAAACGCATGCAAGGGCCCGCGCCGCGCCTCGAAAAACGCGATCAGCGCCTCCAGATCGTCCAACGACCGCAACCCCATCCCCGCATCATAGCGTCGGCGCGAATGCTCCCAGGGCGTGTTGCGCTCCTCATGGCCATTGGCCAGCGTCACAATCTCGGTGCGCCGCTCGGGTCCGCCCAGTGCGCCGAACGACAGGTTCGCCGGAAAGCGGATATCGTGAAATGCCATAGTCCTGCCCCCTCAGCGGTTTCTTTGCCCACGCGCAAGCATCCGCTGCGCTTGGGCGGCAATCTGGGTTTGGCTGCGCTGAAAGCCCTGCACATCGGGCGTTGTGATGTTCATCACCACCGTGACGGGCCGCGAAGCTCCTGCCGCCTGCACACCAAGCCGCCCATCAGCCCCCCGCGCCAAGGGCATAATCGCCTCTGGCCCCGCCTCGCCCATCAATCCTGTGGCCCCCCGCATCGGAAAGGCGGTGGCCTGTGCCACCACACCGCCTTTGGCAAAGGGCATCACACGGCCCTGGACAAAGGCACCGCCCTTCTCAAACGGCATCAAGCCACCCAAAAGCCCGTTCAACCCTTGTGCCAGCGCGCCGCTAAGGGCGTTCTGCACCGGCTTCATCGCCACACCATAGACTGTGTCGGCCATGGTCCGCGCCACGCCGCGCAAGGCATCCGACAGCTTCACCCCATCAAACACCAGCCCGTCAAAAGCGCGCCGCAAGCCGCCGCCGATGCCCACGGACAGCGTGCTCACCTCGCGCCCGGTGAACACCAGACTCTCGCGCATCCGCGCCAACTCTCCGTCAAAGGCCGCCACCATCCCTGCACTGCCTGCCAATGTAGCCTCCAGGGCCGCGATCTGATCTTGCAACTCATCAATTTCTGCCATGATCCTTGTCCTTTCCCTGATCGGGGTAAGCCGCAGCCAGCTCTTCCAGCCGCGCCCGCGTCAAAGGCGGCATCGCCGCCTCTGCGCCCAACATGATCCGCAACTCCACCGGGCTTAAGGCCCAGAACTGATCGGGCCTCAGGCCCAAGCGGCCCATCCCGGCCCGCATCAGGCCCGGCCAATCGATCCCGCGGCCGATTTCGCTCATGCCTCGCCCGGCAGTTGAAAGGCGCGCGCCAGCAATTCTGCCGCTGCCCGCGCCGCCTCAACCGGCCCGCCACCAATCGTCACCGCGCGCAGATCGGCGGCCGAGCCTTGCCAACCACCACCCCGCAGCCCCGCCACAATCAGCGCCAGCACATCGCGCGTGGTGAAGGCCCGCGTTTCGAACCGCTCCACCAGCTCCATCAAAGACCCCGCCTCCATCGCAGCCTCCAACTCGGCCAGCGTGCCCAAGGTCAGTTTGGCCAGATGGCGCTGCCCATCCAACACGATCGCCACCTCACCGGCATAGGGATTGGCCATCGCCTTACCCCTTACAGTGCCACAAAGGTCAATTGACCCGCCGAGGCGAGGCTGATCTCATAGGTCGCCTCACCATTATGGCTGCCCCCATACTCGATGCTGGTGATCTGGAACGGCCCCTCGATGGTCCCGAAATCAGGCACCACAACTTGGAAATCTGGGGTTTCGGCATCAAAGAAAATCTGCCGCGCACGCCCATCCGTCGCCGCATCTCGAAAAACGCCCGAGCCCGAGATCGAAGCAGACTTCACACCTGCGCCCGCCAGAAGCTCACGCCAGCCCCCCGCACTTTCCAGGCTGGTGACATCCACCTGATCGGCGTTCAGGCTGAACCGCTGCGCCCGCAGCCCCGCCAGCGTCTCAAACTGCCCGTCCCCGACCATATCGACCTTGATCAACAGATCCTTGCCATTCTGAACTGCCATCTTTCATCTCCCTTACCGCCACAAGGCCGCGCCTTTGGCTGTGAAAATCCGTTAAAGCTCCACGCGCGCCCGAAAGGTCATGTCGATGCGCCGTGCCGTGCCTTCCTCCAGCCGCCGCGCCACGGCGCGCTGAAACTGGATCGAAACGAGGGTCCCGGTCGCAAGGCTAAGGCCCCCCGCCAACACCGCCGCCGAAGCTGCCGCCGCCAGCGATTTCGCGGTCAAAAACCCCGCCGCATCGCTGATGACGCTGATGGTGAACCGATGCTCTGCACCCGCCCCCGTACCATCGGACTGATCAGTTGCCACTTCGGGGCCGATCAGAATGAACGTACCGGGCGTGGTGCCGGGGGGCATGGCATCAACGACACTTACCCCCGAAAGTGCGGGCGCCGCACTCAGCGCGCCATAGATTGCCGCCTGCAAGGCAGCCGCCGCTGCATAGCTCATGCCGGGTCCTCCTCTCGGGCAAAGCAAGTCAAATACTGGCCACGCGGATCCTCCTCGGTCACCGCCAAGAGAGTGAACACCCGCGCCCCATCACGCAGCCGATCCTCAGGCCGTGGCCGAGCCGTTGATCCTACAGGGGCCGCCCGCACCGTGATCCGGTAAGCCACCTGCGCCGCGCGCACCTCAACCCTGGCGGCCTCACGCCCCGCACCGGGCTTGAGCGCGGCCCACAACACCCCGCGGACCGCCCAAGTCAGCTGAAACCCGCCCGCGCCATCGGCCACCCGATCGGGTGCCTCCAGCACCATCCGGCGATCAAGACGCACCCCATTCATGACTTTCCCCCCAGAATGCGCACCGTGCGCCAGCGCTCAATCAGCGCCTGCACCGCAAAGGGCAGCCCCCCCTGCCCGCCATCTCCGGGCTGGCGCACCTCGTAATACTCGGCCGCCAGCAGCATCACCGCCTGCGCCAGATCCACCGGAACCTCGGCCCAAGCCGCCCCAAAGCCTGCGTCAAACACTACTTCAGCACGGCCATCCATCGGCACAACGGGCAACAACACCCCTACAGCCACCAGCTTCGGCCGATGCATGTCCGGCACCAGCCGATAGCGCGCCGCATCTACCACCGTGGCCACAGCCGCCGCATCCACCACCGTCACCGACAGCACAGAGCTAACCGGCGCTACAGGCAAAGGCTGCTCACCGGAGCTGCGCCAATCTTCCAACTCCAACTTGAATCGGCGCGCGATCAGCATCTTGCCGATCCGCCCCTCCACCACCGCAATCGCGGCACGCAGATAGGCTTCGATCAACCCATCTTGCAGCCCATCCTCGGTAAACCCGCTGCCCAGCCGCAAATGGTCCTTCAACCCTTGAACAGGCAGCGCCGCAACAGGGACTGTTGTCATTTCCGTCAGCATCATCTTCAGATCCTTTGCCATCAACCCCAGAGGCCCCTTGAGAACCCATGCGCGCCCAAAGGTCCGGCCCCCTTACAGGGACCAGACCCACCGACTCGATTAGGAGACAGCGACACACAGCAGCTTGATCGCTGCAAAGTCGGTGACATCGCCGCCCACGCGCTTGTTGGCGTAGAACAGCACATTCGGCTTGGCCGAGAAGGGATCGCGCAGGATGCGCAGATCGGGGCGCTCGGCAATGGTGTAACCGGCCGTGAAGTCGCCAAAGGCGATGGGGTGGCTGTTTGCGGCCACATCCGGCATATCCTCGCAGATCAGAACAGGATAGCCCATCAGACGCGCGGGCTCCCCGGCCTGCAGGCTATCGCCCCACATAAAGCGGCCATCGGCATCCTTCATCTTGCGCACCGCGCCTGCAGTTTTCGAATTCATGATAAAAGTGCCGTTAGCGCGGTAATCCGCCCCCAGCGCATAGACCAGATTGACGATGCAATCGCTTGCATTGGTAGTGGCAAAATCCGCCGCAGCGCCCGTCGGGATGTAGCCCAGACTGCCCCAGGTCCAGGACGCGTTGGCCACCTTCGGCGGCAACAAAATGCCGCGCGGCTTGTCCACACCATCACCGTTGATAAAGGCCGCCGCCTCGGCACGGATAAAGCGCGTAGCGATCTTGCCGGCAAGCCAACCTTCCACGTCAAAGGCGCTGTCATCCAGCAACCGCTGGCTGGCCTTCGGCATGGCCGACAGCTCATGCAGCTTGATCGAGATCCGCTCAATCGTCGGGGTCCCGGTTTCCGCTTGCGGCGCAACCTCGGTGGCCCAGCCCGAGCCAACTTCCGACCGATCGATCAGCACGTCGAACGACGTCGCATCCACCTGAACCACATTGGCCGCAGCGCGCAAGCTAGAGGTCGACACCAGCATCGAACGAACGGTCTCGGCGGTTTGCGGATCCACAAGATAGCCGCCATCGGCAGCCACCGCGGTCGACAAGGCCTTGCCCTCCAGAACAAGGCCACGCAAGCCATCATCATCGCCCGAGCGCAAGTAGGCGCCAAAGGCCTTCTTGTGGGGCACTTCCACCTCGGCACTGGTGGCCAGTGCAGGGCGGCCAAAAGTCATTTGTTTGCGATCCAGCATGGTCAAACGCTCTTCCTGATGTTGCAATGATTGTTTCACGTCGCTCTGAAAGCCTCTGAAAGCGTTCAGAAATCCTTCCAGAGCGGTTTTCACGTCCGCTGCCGGAGTTTGGGCGGCTCTGGTGGCCAAAGGCACACCTTCCCCGGCCCGAGCCTTTGTCTCGGTCATTCCAGTCATCCTTCGGTTTCGTTGAAAATCCGGGCCTAGGGCCGCCCAGCCATGGCCTCTGCCGCCTCTGTCAAGGCCTGCGCCAATCGGCGCCAAGTCTCGGCCTCGGGGTCATCACCCTTGGCCGCCACCCGCGCCTCGGGAAGCATTGGAAAGGTCACCAAGGACACCTCCCAAAGCTCCAACTCCTGCAAAAGGCGTTGGCCCTTGCCATCTCGCTCTGCCTTGACGGTCCGATAGCCAATCGACAGCCCGTCAATCGCCCCCGCTGCCAACAAGGCCGCCGCCTCGCGGCCCTTCGCCACGTCGTGCAACAAGCGCCCCTTGACCCACAGGCCCGTGGCATCCTCGCGCACCTCATCCCAAATGCCGATCGGCTGGGCCGGGTCATGCTGCCACAGCATCTTGACCGCCCGACCCGCCGCCGCGAGCCGTTTCAGACTGGCCGCATAGGCACCCTTCACGACCACATCGCCGCCCTGATCGCGCTTGCCAAACAGGCTGGCATAGCCCTCGATCCCGTGACCATCGATCACCCGCAGGCCCATCCCGGCTCCGGCAGGTGCCTGCATGTCCTTACGCTCCAATCCACCATCCATCGCCATATCTCACCTCACCATTCTACCTAGTGGCCGCCTGGATCAACGCCTCAGCCATCTGCGCCAGCATAAAGGCTGCAACCCCGTAAACACCCAACCAGATGCGCTTCTCCAACCGCTCCAGCACGGCATCAATCTGGCTTAGCCGCCACTCCAGTGCCGCCCAACGCTCCTCGGCCACACGTTCATTGGCCTCGATCCGGGCAGCGGCGGCGTCAAAACTGTCGTAGACAAAGCGCGACCCGCTTTCGCCCGGCTTCCTCACGCCTCACCATCCTCCGCCGTGCTGTCTTCAGGCAGACGCGGCAGGCCCAAAAGCACCCGCTTTTCGGCAGGGGTCAGGAAATCCGCCGACCCTACCCGCACCCATTGCTGATCACGCTCCACCGCAAGCGCGGGGATCTGATCCAGATCAGGGCGCAACTCCACCACATCGCCCGTGAAGCCCGACAGCCAATGCGACACGCCCGCCACCACGCGCTGCACCAAGGGCAGCACCGTCAGCCGGTAAAACGCGCGGTTCGCCTCTTGGTAATTGGCATAGGTGGCATCGCCCGGAATGCCCATCAGCATCGGCGGCACCCCAAAGGCGATGGCAATCTCACGCGCCGCCGCCTCTTTGGTTTTCTGAAACTCCATGTCGCTGGGCGAAAAGCCCATCGGCTTCCAATCCAAACCGCCCTCCAGCAACATCGGCCGCCCGGCATTGCGCGCGCCCTGGTGGTGGCTCTCCATCTCGCTCAACAACCGGTCATATTGGTCGGCCGACAAATGGCTTTGCCCATCTGCACCTTTGTACACAATCGCCCCCGAAGGCCGTGCTGCATTGTCCAACAGCGCCTTTGACCAAGCACTCGCGCTGGTGTGCACGTCCAACGCCACCGCCGCCGCCTGCATCGGGCTGAACCCGTAATGGTCATCCTGCGGATGGAAGGTCTTGATATGGCAAATCGGCAGCAGCTCGGCCGTCATCGCAAAGCGGTGCGTGCGCCCCGACACGGTGTAGTCATAGGCCACCGGCCAACCGTCCACTCCCGGCACCAAAGCCATCCGGTCTGACCGCAGCACATGCAGCTCCCCCGGCAGCGCGCCCGTCCCCGGCACCGCCTCAATATAGGCATTGCCCGACAGCAAAAGATGGCCATAGATCGCCTCAAACAGCTCAGCCCGCCCCTGCACCCCATTGGGGCGACGGATCAGGTCCAAGACCGGATGCGCCTCATAGCGCCGGTCGGCATCCTGCAAAACCAAGGGAAGCGCCGCCGCCGCCTCGGCAATCAGCTTGACCGCGCGAAAGCCGATCGGATTGCCCTGAAACCCCGACCGCGCCAAGCTCACCGCATCGCGCGGGCTCCACGCAACCCGGCCTGATGAGCCAAAGGCCACCACACGCCCCGTGGCCGAGGACTTTGCCTCGGTCACAAAACCCCTTGCATTGGCCGAAGCCTTTGCCTCGGTCACAAAACCCCCAGCATTGGCCGAGGCCTTAACCTCGGTCACACCCACCGCAGCCGTCTTCTCCACCACCGGCGCACGCTTCAGGAAATCGAATACCATCTCGCAAAGCTCCTTTGTCGCGCGCCGCGCTGTAGGCCCGCCGTTCCCGGTCCCCCGCTCAGGGGCCGCTGTCTTGTGATCTGAACGTCACCCTAAGGTGACAATGCTTAAGGGCCGTTAACCGAGCGTGCGCAACCTTGGCGCGACAAAGGCTTGGGATGGATCCACAATCAGCTCCGTCAGCGCCCAAACCAGCGCATCCACCCGGTCAGGGCTGCCCTTGCCCATGTAGCCTTGCACCGTCATTCGACACATTTGCTCTTCCAAAGCGGCAAGCCCCCGCAGATGCGCAACGCGCCCCTGCTCATACAAGGCCGCCACCGGCTCGGCCCGCGCAACCTTGCCCTTGCTGGCATGCACCGCCTTGATCGGCACCAGCGCATCCACGCCCCGGATGACGCTGGTCACCAGATCCCCGCCTTGGTTCACCTCCACCACGAGCCGATCCGCACGATGCCGCGCCATGGCCGCCAAGGCGGCTCGTGCCCAGGTCTCGGGCGAGGACATCCGCACCGACGCATCCTCCAACACCACGGCACGCCAGTTTTGCGGCGGCCCTTCGGTCACCGCCCCCACCACCACGATGCCGCATTCATCGCTGCCGCCGCCCTGGCTTACCGCGGGGTCAACCGCCACTACGATCCGGTTAAAGACAGGAACAACCTCCACACGCCCCGCCTCCAACTGCGCCGCAGACCACAGACTGCCCTCTACATCCTCTAACAAGACCCCGTCCAACTCTTGCCGACCCAGCCGCGTGCCGCCATAGCGCGCGCGCACTTCCTCAAGAAAACTCGCCGCCAGATGCGCGCGGTTGGCTTCTGTCGGTGCATGGGTGGTCACGGTCGAAGGGTTCTTCAAGATCGCCTTCAGCACCTCAACATTCTGCGGCGTCGTCGTCACCACCTGCCGAGGTGCGTCGCCCAGCCGCAGGCCAAACTGCAATTGATCCCAGGCCTCTTGCGCCTTGGGCCATTTTGCCAACTCATCGGCCCAGGCCGCATCAAACTGCGGGCCGCGCAAACTCGCCGGATCATGGGCCGAAAACACCTGCGCCACCGCACCATTGGGCCAGACAAGCTGGCGCCGCGTCGCCTGCCAATCGGGCCGCCGATCCGGCGGAGAGCAGGCCAAGATCCCGCTCTCCCCCATCACCATCACCTCACGCACCTGATCCACCGTCTCGCCGACAAGCGCGACCCGCCGCGCGCGTCCCGGTGCCATCGGGGTCGCCCCCTCCACCTCGGCGCGCACCCATTCTGCCCCAGCGCGGGTTTTGCCCGCACCGCGGCCTCCCATGATCACCCATGTTTTCCAAGCGCCGTCCGGCGGCAACTGATGCGGCAATGCCCAGAACTCAAACAGCCACGGCAGCGCCAACAGCGCATTGTCGCTGAGCCCTTCCAAAAACGCCTCAATCGCCTCCGGCGTCGCGGAGGCGAGCCAACCTGCGCCCGATTTCATCGCGCGCGGCGTCCATGTCGAGCGCGCCGGTTCCGACAGACCCGACAACTTGTTTACGGAGTTTTTCAACACGATTCCCTTCTTCAATGGCCAGTTGCACCGCCGCTTTCAGCCCCTTGATGCACTCCACCGCGTCCTTGACCTTGCCGAGCTCGCCGGACTTGATCGAATGAACGGTGCTTGCCAAAGCCTCAGCCGCCTCACGCAGCCAGATTTCCGTGGTCGCCAGCATGTCGACTGGCGGCTTGTTCCCCGAGGAGAAATTGATTGTCATCGTCGCTGACCTGCCCCTTCATGCTCCCCACATGCGTAAAATGAAAAAGCGGCACGAGGTTGCCCCCGGCCGCTTGCCCATCTCTCCTAGCATGACAAAAACCCTAGCTGAGGGCGCACGCAAAGTCAATAAAATTCCGATTTATAACAAGAGCTTGCCGTGCGCAGCTTTAACTGCGCGTTAACCTTCAATCCCCCGCCGCGCCCAGTGCGTCAGCCTCTTCTTGCGCCTTGAGCAACTCCGCCTCAATTGCGCGCCACTTGGCGACATTGGCGTTATGCTCCCCCAGCGTGCGGGCAAAGGCATGGCCCCCCGTGCCGTCAGCCACAAAGAACAAGAAGTCCGACCCGTCCGGGTTCAACGCTGCCTCAATCGCCGCACGGCCTGGATTGGCAATTGGCCCCGGCGGCAAGCCATCAATGACATAGGTATTATAGGGCGTCTCGCGCCGCAACTCGCTTTGCCGCAGCCCACGCCCCAAAACACCCTCGCCATTGGTGACGCCGTAAATCACCGTGGGGTCGGTCTGCAACCGCATCCCCTGCCGCAAACGGTTGACGAATACGCTCGCCACCCGGCCCCGCTCTTCGGCCACCGCCGTTTCCTTTTCCACGATCGAGGCCATGACCATCGCCTCTTCGGGCGTGTCATAGGGCAGATCAGCAGCGCGCGCCGCCCAAAGCTCGGCCATGATCCGCTCTTGCCGCTCGGCCATCTCGCCCAACAGCGCCGCGCGGTCTGCGCCTCGGTCGACCTCATAGCTGTCCGGGGCCAAAGACCCCTCTGGCGGCACCTGATCCAGCTCACCCACCATGAATTCGGCCCGCTCAAGCCCCTCAACCACCTGCCAACTGGTGACACCTTCGGCCACAGTGATGCGCAAGCGCACATCATCCGCTGCCGCCGCCTCGGTATACTCAACTGGCACCGGCCCCACAGCCGGGTCAAACTTCACCACCTCGACATAGCGGTTGGTTGCCGGGTCCAACTCACGCAGCACCACATCCGTACTGTTCACGCTGATGCGGAAGTTCACCTCGCGCCCACAGCTCGACTGGCCACCGGCCGTCAACTGGTCAATCACCTGTTCCATCGAAGATCCCGGCGGGATCAGATAACTGCCGAATTTCAGCGCCCCACTCTTGTCGGTGTAATCCGCGCCAATGCGGAAGATCCGCGCGTCACTGATCGCCCCCTGCGCCTGCAAAGCCCGGCTCACTTGGCTTAGACTGGCGCCGCGCTCTACCTTGAAACACACCGCCTGGGTCAAGGGGCCCGGCCCCGTATAGGCCTGCCGACCCCACGCCAGTAGGCCCGCCGCAACAACCAGCAGCACAATGAACAACGTCAGCGCGTTCGAGGCAACCGCGCGCCACATGGCTTATCTCACCCGGCCCAGCACAAGGCTGGCATTGGTGCCGCCAAAGCCAAAGCTGTTGGACAAAGCGAAGTCAATCTTGCGCTTTACGGCCTTGTTGGGTGCAAGGTCCAACTTGGGCTGCACTGCAGGCGTGTCAAGGTTGATCGTCGGCGGCGCGATCTGGTCGCGCAAGGCCAGCACGCAGAAGATCGCCTCTACCGCACCCGCAGCCCCCAACAAATGCCCAATCGAGGATTTGGTTGATGACATCGTGACCTTGCCTGCTGCATCACCCAAGAGCCGCTCAACCGCGCCAAGCTCGATCGTATCCGCCATGGTCGAGGTGCCATGCGCGTTGATGTAATCCACTTTGTCGGCCGTGATCCCAGCGCGGTTCAGCGCCATGGTCATCGACCGGAACCCGCCATCACCATCTTCCGAAGGGGCGGTGATATGATAAGCATCGCCCGACATGCCATAGCCCAGCACCTCGGCGTAGATCTTCGCCCCACGCGCCTTGGCGTGCTCATATTCTTCCAACACCACAACGCCTGCGCCCTCGCCCATCACAAACCCATCACGGTCTGCGTCATAGGGGCGGCTCGCCTTGGTAGGCTCATGGGCACGCTTGGTCGACAGCGCCTTGCAGGCATTGAACCCGGCAATACCAATCTCGCTGATCGGGCTTTCTGCGCCCCCGGCGACCATCACATCGGCGTCGCCAAAGGCAATCATTCGCGCAGCATCGCCAATCGCATGCGCGCCCGTCGAACAGGCGGTCACAACAGCATGGTTCGGCCCCTTGAAGCCAAAGCGAATAGACACCTGCCCCGACACAAGGTTGATCAGCGCGCCCGGAATAAAGAAGGGCGAGACGCGCTTTGGGCCCTTTTCCTTGATCAAGACCGCTGTCTCGGCGATTGAGGTCAGCCCGCCGATGCCCGAGCCGATCATCACCCCCGTGCGGCAACGATCTTCCTCTGTCACCGGCTCCCAGCCTGAATCCCGCACCGCCTGTATTGCGGCGGTCATGCCGTAAAGAATGAAGTCATCCACCTTGCGGCGGTCCTTGGGCTCCATCCAGTCATCCGGGTTGAAGGTGCCGTCCGTGCCATCCCCCATCGGGATCTCGCAGGCATATTGCGTCACAACATTCACCGGGTCGAACCGGGTGATCGGCCCCGCGCCTGACTGGCCAGCCAACAGACGGCTCCAGGTTTCCTCAACCCCGCAGGCCAGCGGCGTAACCATCCCCAGACCTGTGACCACCACTCGACGCATGTCGACCCTCCTGACCTCGTGTCGTTCCATCCTCGCCTGATACACGCGAGCCTCCCACTTCGCAACGGGAACTGGCCAAACCCCGCTGATGACCTATCTGACTCACGGCAGACATTCACCCCCGCCCGACCATGCCCGGGGGCTTGATCTTTTGCCACGAATATCTAAGTATGAATGAACGTTCACTCTCACATGGCAGACCTACACCCATGCCCGCCACTCAACTGTCTTCGCGCCCTATTTCTTTGCACGCTGACGCAAGACATGACAGCCGCACCGCCGAGATCCTCGCACTTGTCCGCGTGGCCTTTGCCGAAAAAGGCTTTGACGGCGCCTCGATGCAAGATCTCGCTCGGGCCGCCGGGATGAGCGTGGGCAACTTCTACCGCTATTTCCCCTCCAAGGCCGCCATCGTTCAGGGTCTTATCGACCAGGATCTAGCCGAGATGGAGGCTGATTTCCTGACCGTCCTGCAATCACCCGCCCCGATGGAGGGTCTGCGTGGCCTGATGCAAGCCCGGCTCGACGATCACCGCACTCGCGAAGACGGCCAGCTTTGGGCCGAGATCACCGCCGCCGCCCAACGCAAGCCGGAAATTGGCCAAGCCGCCTGCGACATGGAAAACCAGATCGCGGCCTATCTCAACCGCATCTTCGCCGCCGAAACCGGCCTCTCCGAGACCGAGATCACCGCCCGCTTCCCCGCCCATGCAGCCTTTGCGATCACCCTCTTCAAGTCGGCCGCCATGCTTCCCCCGACGGCTGAGCCGATCCGCACCGACCTCATCGCGCTGATCCAGCGCGCCATTGACACGACCATGAGCGACATCATCGCCGCCCGGAAAGCCTGACACCATGCGCTTCGCACCTGCCCTTTGCCTTACTGCCCTTCTCGCCCTGCCCAGCGCGCCCCTTTGGGCTGATGCGTCGGCCGATGCCCCGGCCACCCTGCCCGCGCCCCATATCACCGTGACCACCGTCCAAAGCCGCACCATGCGCGATATCGTCCTCGCCTCGGGCCTGATCGGCGCGGTCGAACAGGTACAGGTCGCCCCCCTTGTCGAAGGCCAGCAGATCGAAGCACTTTTGGCGGATGTCGGCGATCAGGTCACCCAGGGTCAGGTGCTTGCGCGGCTCTCGACCTCCACCTTAACGCTGCAAAAGGCTCAACTGACCGCATCGCTTGCCGCAGCCCGTGCGGTCATTCCGCAAGGCGAGGCGCAGGCCGATGAAGCCCAGCGCGTCGCCTCCCGCGCCGAGACACTTCTCACCCAAGGCACCTTTTCGCAGGCCGCCGCCGACAAAGCCCGCGCTGCCGCCATCGGCGCGGTGCAATCGCTCGAAGCCGCCCGCGCCAATCTTGCCCTTGTCGAGGCGCAGCTTGCCAATGTCGAGTTGATGCTGGCGCGCACCGAGGTCAAAGCCCCCGTCGCCGGCGAAATCACCGCCCGGTCGGCTCAGGTTGGCGCAATTGCCTCTGCCGCCATGCCGATGTTCTCGATGATCCGCGACAATGCGCTTGAACTGCGCGCCGATGTTGGCGAAGGCGATGTCTTGCGCCTCGCCCCCGGCCAAAGCGTGACGTTGCATCTTGTGGGCGACACCGGCCCGCGCAAAGGCACCGTGCGTCTTATGGAACCCTCGATCGATGCCGCCACCCGCATGGGCCGCGTCCGCATCACCATCGACGATGCTGCGGGGGTCCGCCCCGGCATGTATGCCATGGCTGAAGTCCTGGTGACCGAACGCGAAACCGCTGCCGCCCCAATCACGGCCCTTGGCGTCAGCGCGGGCGGTCAAACCGCGCTCAAGCTCAGCGGTGATATCGCCAACATCGTGCCGGTCACCACGGGCATCCGCGATGCGGGTTGGATCGAAATCCTCACTGGCCTTGCCCCGGGCGACCAGATCGTCGCCAAGGCTGGGGCCTTTGTCCGCGACGGCGACCGGATCACCCCGGTTGCAGCCAAGGAGTAAGCGCTCATGAACTTCTCCGCTTGGGCCATCAAAAACCCCGTCGCGCCACTGCTGGCGTTCTTCATGCTCATGGTCTTGGGCTGGCAATCCTTCAACGCCCTGCCCGTCACCCGCTTTCCCAACATCGACATTCCAGTTGTCGCCGTCACCGTCGCCCAACCGGGCGCCGCGCCTGCCGAGATGGAAACCCAGATCACCAAAAAGATCGAAGATGCGGTTGCGGGCCTGACAGGGGCCAAGAACGTCACCACAACGATCTCGGACGGCATCTCGACCACCGCCATCGAATTCCGCATGGAGGTGCCCACCGACAAGGCGGTGCAAGACACAAAGGACGCCATTGACCGCATCCGGGGCGATCTGCCGTCCTCGATCGAAGCCCCCATCGTCACCCGCATCGACATCGAAGGTCAGGCGATAATGACCTTTGCGGTCACCGCCCCCGACATGACGTTGGAAGAAATGTCATGGTTCGTCGATGACACCATCATCCGCGTGCTTCAGGGCCGCCCCGGCGTCGGTAAGGTCGAACGCTACGGTGGGGCCGACCGCGAGGTGCGCGTGGCACTCGATCCGGTCAAGCTGGAAAGCTACGGCATCACCGCCACCACGGTGTCGAACCAACTCAGGCTCACAAACACCAACGTCGGCGGCGGCAAGGCCGAGATCGGCAGCGCCCAACAGGCCATCCGCACGCTTGGAGATGCCCAAACCGTCCAAGGTCTGGCCGAGACTCCCATCTTCCTGCCCGGCGGCCGCCATGTGCGGCTGGCCGATCTGGGCGAGGTGGCGGACAGCTATCAGGACCTGAAATCCTTCTCGCGGCTGAACGGCGATCAGGTCGTCACCTTTGCCATCTTCCGTGCCAAGGGCGCCTCCGAGGTGTCGGTGGCAGAAACCGTCAACGCCACGCTCGACACGCTGCGCGCCGAACACCCCACCGTCGGCATCACCCTTGTCGATGAAACCGTGTTCTACACCTATGGCAATTACGAAAGCGCGATCCACACCCTGATCGAAGGCTCTATCCTTGCGGTCCTTGTGGTGTTTGCCTTCCTGCGCAACTGGCGCGCCACCCTGATCACCGCCGTAGCCCTGCCCTTGTCCGCTGTGCCCACCTTCTGGATCATGGATCTTCTGGGCTTCTCGCTCAACCTTGTCAGCTTTCTGGCCATCACGCTCGCCACCGGCATTCTTGTCGACGATGCGATTGTCGAAATTGAAAACATCGCCCGACATATTCGAATGGGCAAAACCCCTTACCGCGCGTCTATCGACGCGGCCGATGAAATCGGCCTTGCGGTGATTGCTACCACTTTCACCATCATCGCCGTCTTTGTGCCAGTCAGCTTCATGGGGGGAATCCCCGGCCAATACTTCCGCCAGTTTGGCCTGACCGTCGCCATCGCTGTGGGCTTTTCGCTCCTCGTCGCCCGCCTCATCACGCCAATGATGGCTGCTTACCTCATGACCGCAAAGGACGCCAACGCCGGTCATCACGGCGGGGCGGGCGACGGCCCGGTGATGACGCGCTATCTGGCCTTCGTGAACCGCTCCATCCAAGGCGGCATCCCGCTGCCACTGACCGGCTGGAGACTGCCCAGCTACTTCATTACATTGCTGTCCGCTATCGGCGTGTTGATCGTCTCGGTCTATTTCATGCTGCAAGTGCCGGGCTCCTTCCTGCCGCCCGAAGATGTCAGCCGCATCTCGGTCTCGGTGGAACTGCCGCCCGGATCAACGCTTGAGGATACTGACCGCACCACGCAAAACATCACCGCCGCGATCAAGGACATCGAAGGCGTGCGCGATGTGTTCGTGCTGGGCGGCACCTCGCCGCGCGGTGAATTGGACCTGCGCCGCGCCTCGGTGGCCGTTGTGCTTGACCGGCTTGACCATTCGCTGCTGCGCCGCTTGTCCGAGATCGGCAACAAGATCCCGGTGCTTTCCCTTGTGGTGCCCACAGTCGAAAACCCGGGCCGGACCCGTACGCAGAACCAGATCGAGGTGGATATCTTTGAAAAGCTTGCCACCATCCCAGATATCCGCACCGCCAAACTGAACGACCGTGGCGATCGCGACATTTCTTACTCGGTTTTGGCCAGCAACGACGCTGATCTCAACACCGCCGTGCAAGCCCTGCAAGACGCGCTGCGCGGCGAGCCGACGCTAACCGGCCTGTCCGCCGAAGGCGCGCTTCCGCGCCCTGAGGTGCAGATCACCCCCCGCGCCGATGAGGCCGCCCGACTTGGCGTCACCGCCGCCGCCATCGCGCAAACCCTGCGCATCGCCACCATTGGCGATCTTGATGCAGCACTCGCGCAAGTCTCACTCGACAACAGGCTGATCCCGGTGCGCGTGCAATTGGCCGACATCAGCCGCGAGGATCTGCAGCGTATCGCAGCGCTTAAGGTTCAAACTGCTACAGGCGCGCTGGTGCCGCTTTCGGCCGTGGCCGATGTCACCATCGGCGAGGGCCCGGCCACGGTGAAGCGCTTCAACCGCGAACGCCAAGCCGTGATCGGCGCTTCCTTGCCGTTGGGCGTGGCCCTTGGCACCGCGAAAGAGCGCTTTAACGAGATCGTCGCCGCCACCCCGCTGCCCGCCGGGGTCAAGGTGTCAGAATCCGGCGACGCCGAAGTGCAGGCAGAACTCATGTCCTCGTTCGGCAATGCCATGATCATGGGGCTGATGCTGGTACTCAGCGTGCTGATCCTGCTCTTCCGCTCGGTCATCCAGCCGTTCACTATCCTCCTGTCGCTCCCCCTCGCCATCGGCGGGGTGGCCGCGGCCCTCATCCTCACCGGCTCGGCCCTGTCGATGCCGGTGCTGATCGGCATGCTGATGCTGATGGGCATCGTCACAAAAAACGCCATCCTCCTGATCGACTTCATCATCGAGATGCGCGCCCGCGGGATGGAGCGTATGGCCGCAGTGATCGAGGCCGGGCACAAACGCGCCCAGCCCATCGTGATGACCTCGATCGCCATGTCGGCAGGCATGCTGCCCTCGGCCCTTGGCGTCGGCGAAGGCGGGGCCTTCCGCGCGCCCATGGCGACAGCAGTGATCGGCGGCATCATCGTCTCAACCGTGCTGTCGCTTGTCGTGGTGCCGTCCTTCTACCTCATCATGGACGACATCTCGCGCCTGATCAGCCGCCTTTTCTCGCACGTTATCGGCGAGAAAGAGGTAGAGCCTGAAAGCCCCAGCCCCGAGGCGCTGGCCGCCCAGATCGCCGCCCTTGAAACGGCCCAAGCAGACCTTCGCAGCCGCCTCGACGGCCGTGGCCTGCGCGCCGCCGAGTAAGACGCCCTCTTCCCCCTCCTGAGCCCCCCTAGATAGGGGGGGCTGGGGGGTGGAGTTAACCCCAAACCTACCCCATGAAACTGCCCCTCCCTTGGGGCGCCACCCCAACCGCCCTTTCCCCCATCCCCAATCTCGTCCATGTTGCGCCCACTGCCCAACCCCGGACCCCGCCCCATGACCGCCCATTCCACCCGCAAGGGCATCCTGCTGATGATCCTCGCGGTGTTCCTTTTCACCGTGATGGATGCGGTCGCCAAAGGGCTGATCGAACGCTACCCGGCACCACAGGTGATCTGGGCGCGCTTTGCCGGTCAAGCGCTGATCGTCGCCCTTGTTCTTGGCCCCCGCATGGGCGCAATGCTGCGCACCCAGCACCCTTGGCTGCATGTCGTGCGCTCAGCCTGTCAGTTCATGGCCACCGCCTTCTTCTTCCTGTCACTCGCCTATATCAGCCTGCCTGAAGCCACCGCCTTGGCCGACACCAGCCCCGTCCTCATCACCCTTGGCGCGGCCTTCTTCTTAGGCGAGAAACTTGGCCCCCGCCGCATTTTTGGCGTGGTGGCCGCCCTGATCGGCGCGCTGATCATCATCCGCCCCGGAGCCGAGGTCTTTACCCTCGCCGCCCTTCTGCCCTTGGCCAATGCCGTGGCCTATGCCGGCAACGCGCTTCTGACCCGCCACATCGGCATGAAAGAGCCCTTCTGGACCTCGCTCATGTATGGCGCGCTCTTTGGGGCCATCCTTGGCGGGTTTGCTTTGCCCTTTGTCTGGGTCACCCCAACTCTGCCCGATCTTGGACTGTTCTTTCTTGTCGGCTGTCTTGGTACAGCGGCACAGCTGTGCATCATTCGGTCCTTCTCCACGACCGAAGCTTCGGTCGTTGCCCCCTTCACCTACCTTGGCATTTTGTTTTCGACTGTCTGGTCGATCCTGTTCTTCAACGACTGGCCCGATGGCTGGACCTTGGTGGGGGCGCTTGTGATCGTGGGGGCGGGGCTTTATGTCTGGCACCGTGAAACCCTCCACGCCCGGAACTCACAAACAGGGTCTGATGACTGACACCCCCCATCACACCGCCGCCAACTGGCTGCAAGATCGCGCCCTCCGCGCGCTCTTTTGGGGGATGCTGCGCCTGCCTTACCGCTGGCGCGTGCCCTTGGCGGGCTGGGTTGTGTCGCACATCGTGGCCCCGCTTGCGGGCTACCGCCGCCGCATCCGGGAAAACCTCGCCCTGATCTTGCCCGACCTGCCGGCCGCCGAGGTGGCCCGCATCACGCGGGCCGTGCCCGACAATGTCGGCCGCACCCTGATCGAGATCTATTCCGGGCCTGAGTTCGCCGCCCATGCCGTCAGCCACCCCCTCACCGGGGATGGCGTCGCAGCCATTGAGACCGCGCATCGATCCGGAAGACCGGTTATTTTGGTGACGGGGCATTTCGGCAATTACGACGCCAGCCGCGCCGCATTGATCGCGCGCGGCTATCGGGTGGGAGCTCTTTATAACCCGATGAAGAACCCATATTTCAACGACCACTATGTCGCTGCGATCTCGCAGATCGGCACGCCGCTGTTTCCGCGCGGCAAAAAGGGGCTGGGCGATATGGTGCGGCATCTGCGCTCGGGTGGGATGCTGGGACTGTTGATGGATCAGGCCATGCGCCATGGCGCACCGCTGACCTTTTTCGACCAGACCGCGATGACCGCGCTTTCGGCCGCCGAACTGGCGCTGAAATACGACGCCTTGGTGATCCCGACCTATGCCGTGCGCCAACGCGACGGGTTGTCCTTCCAGATCATCGTCGAGGCCCCGATCCCTCACGGCACACCCGAATCCATGACCCAAGCGCTGAACGACAGCCTTGAGTCAATCGTGCGCCAGAACATCGACCAATGGTTTTGGATTCACCGCCGCTGGAAGTGACCTGCCACCAGGCTTAACCCGACCCTTATTCGACCGTCGCCGCCGCCAGAATCTCGGCAGGCCCCTCACGCTGGACAATCACCACCGCAAGACCCTCAAGATCCGGAGCGCGCAGCGACAGGGGCTCTTGCCCCGACCAGACGCCAAGCCGCTCCCATGAGGTCACGATGTTGCGGTATTCCACCGCGAGCCCCGCGTTTTCGCCCTCCGAAATCTCTACCTTGGCGGCATCACGATAGCCCACCAACTGCACCATCGCCGGGGCGGTCAAGGGCGGGTTTGCCACCGCCTCGATCACGATCTGCCCCCCTTGCCGCCGAACCGTCAGCCTGACCGGCCCCGGTTGCGCCGCGGCATCGACAATGGCGGCGGCCAGCGCCTCGGGCTCATGGCCCACCACCCGCGCCACGCCGTGAACAATCATCTGCGGCGTGTAAACCATCCGCTCACCGGCGGCCTTGGCGTATGCCTTTTGCCGCTTGGTAAAGCCGGGATGGGCGAATTCATCCTTCCAGCCGATATAATCCCAGTAATCGACATGCAGCGCCAAGGGGATCACCCCCGGCTGATCGGCCAATGTCGCCAAAAGCGCATCGGCAGGCGGGCATGAGGAACACCCCTGCGAGGTGTACAGCTCGACCACCACCGCATCGCGGCTTTGCGCCACCACAGGCAATGCCGCCAAAACCCAAAACCCCAAGGCCGCGCTGACAATCTGTCGCTTCATGGTGCCTGCATTCCCCGTTTCATCCTCCTTCTTCTATAGACCCGCCCTGCCCAGTGCCAATCAAGGTTTTGCGAGCCGCCGCGTCCGGCGTGACACATACCCCTCATCAGCGCCGCAGAACCCCCCTTTCATTTCGGCATACAATTGCATACAATGCCACAAAAGCCAGAATGATTCCCTTGCGCGGGTCGCGTCGTTGCGGCAAAGACCCGTCCAGTCCACCCAATGGAGGCCCCCATGACCGTGACCGTCGGACACGACACCGCCAAAACCCGCCAGACCCTGACCGCAGGTGGCAAAACCGTATCTTATTACTCGATCCCCGCCGCCGAAGCAGCCGGTCTGGGTCAGTTCTCGCGCCTGCCCGCCGCCTTGAAGGTGGTGTTGGAAAACATGCTGCGCTTTGAAGATGGCAAGACGGTTTCCGTTGGCGACATCAAGGCGTTTTCCGACTGGGGCAAGATGGGCGGCAAGAACCCGATCGAGATCGCCTATCGCCCGGCCCGCGTCCTGATGCAGGACTTTACCGGTGTGCCCGCCGTGGTTGACCTTGCCGCCATGCGCGATGGCATCAAGGGTCTGGGCGGCAATGCCCAAGCCATCAACCCCTTGGCCCCCGTGGATCTGGTCATCGACCACTCGGTCATGATCGACGAGTTTGGCACGCCCCGAGCGTTTCAGGCCAACGTCGACCGCGAATATGAGCGGAACATGGAGCGGTATGTCTTCCTGAAATGGGGTCAGAACGCCTTCAACAACTTCCGCGTTGTGCCGCCCGGAACCGGGATTTGCCATCAGGTGAATTTGGAATATCTGGCGCAGACCGTTTGGACCGACAAGGACCAGAACGGCGTCGAAGTGGCTTATCCCGATACGCTTGTCGGCACCGACAGCCACACCACCATGGTCAACGGCATGGCCGTCTTGGGCTGGGGCGTCGGCGGGATTGAGGCTGAGGCCGCGATGCTGGGCCAGCCCGTCTCGATGCTGATCCCCGAGGTTGTCGGTTTCAAACTGACCGGCGCGATGATGGAAGGCACCACCGCCACCGATCTGGTGCTGAAGGTTGTGCAGATGCTGCGCAAGCATGGCGTCGTGAACAAGTTCGTCGAGTTTTACGGCGAGGGTTTGGACCGCCTGCCCTTGGCCGACCGTGCCACCATCGCCAACATGGCCCCCGAATACGGCGCCACCTGCGGCTTCTTCCCGATTGACGCAGAAACCATCCGCTACCTGAAAAACACTGGCCGTGATGAGGCCCGAATTGCGCTGGTCGAGGCCTATGCCAAGGCCAACGGCATGTGGCGCGATGAATCCTATGACCCGATCTACACCTCCACCCTGCACCTCGACATGGGCACCATCGTTCCGGCCATTTCCGGCCCGAAGCGCCCGCAGGATTACTTGGCCCTGACAGAGGCAAAAGCGTCTTTCGCCAAGGAAATGGAAGGCTCCTTCAATCGCCCTCAGGGCGTGGAAGTCGCCGTAAAGGGCGAAAGCTACACCATGTCCTCGGGCAAGGTGGTGATCGCCTCGATCACCTCATGCACCAACACCTCGAACCCCTATGTGATGATTGGGGCCGGGCTTGTCGCCCGCAAAGCGCGCGCCTTGGGCCTGACCCGCAAGCCATGGGTGAAAACCTCACTCGCCCCCGGAAGCCAAGTCGTGTCGGAATACCTCAACGCCGCTGGCCTGCAGGAAGATCTTGACGCCGTCGGCTTCAACCTGGTCGGCTATGGCTGCACCACCTGCATCGGCAACTCGGGCCCCTTGCAGCCGGAAATCTCGGCTGCCATCGCCGAAGGCGATCTGGTCGCGACCGCAGTCCTGTCGGGCAACCGCAACTTTGAAGGCCGCATCAGCCCGGACGTGCGCGCCAACTATCTGGCCTCGCCACCCTTGGTCGTCGCCTACGCGCTGGCCGGTGATATGAACATCGACCTGACCACCGAACCCTTGGGCACGTCGAAAGACGGCCAACCAGTTTATCTGAAAGACATCTGGCCCACGAACAAGGAAATCTCCGATCTCGTACACGCCACCGTGACGCGCGAAGCCTTTCAGAAGAAATACGCCGACGTCTTCAAAGGCGATGCCAAGTGGCAAGGTGTGAAGGTGACGGATTCGGAAACCTATGACTGGCCGGCAGACTCCACCTACATCCAAAATCCGCCCTATTTCAAAGGCATGGCCAAGACCAAGGGCAGCATCAAGAACGTCACTGGTGCCCGTGTTCTGGCCCTTCTGGGCGACATGATCACCACCGACCACATCTCACCCGCGGGCGGGTTCAAGGCCAGCCACCCGGCGGGCCAATACCTGACCGAACGGCAGGTTCCGGTGTCGGAATTCAACTCTTACGGCTCGCGCCGGGGCAACCACGAAGTCATGATGCGCGGCACCTTCGCCAATATCCGCATCAAGAACGAGATGCTGGACGGGGTTGAGGGCGGCTATACCCTCGGGCCCGACGGCAAGCAAACCTCGATCTACGACGCCTCGATGGCCTATCAGGCCAAGGGAACGCCCTTGGTGATCTTCGGCGGCATCGAATACGGCGCAGGCTCCTCGCGCGACTGGGCGGCCAAGGGCACGGCTTTGCTGGGCGTCAAGGCAGTCATCGCAGAGTCGTTCGAACGCATCCACCGCTCGAACCTCGTCGGCATGGGTGTGATCCCCTTCGAATTCACCGGCGGCGACACCCGCAAGACCCTTGGCCTGAAGGGTGACGAAGTGGTGTCCATCGAAGGGCTGGACGGCGATCTCAAACCGCTGTCGACTGTACCTTGCCACATCACCTATGGCGATGGCACTCAGAAAACCATCCAGATCAAGTGCCGCATCGATACCGCGATCGAGATCGAATACATCGAACACGGCGGTGTGTTGCACTACGTGCTGCGCGATCTGGCGTTGCGCTAAGAGACGCACTGTTTCGACATCAAAGGCCCGGAGCGATCCGGGCCTTCTGTTTTGTTAAACTCTTGTCAAATCTTTCACGAAAGGTTGGCCGCAGACCCCGAATGAAGGCTCCTCCCATGACCCAGCCCCGTTTCCCGCCCCTCGCACCGCAAGAGCCGATCCTGAACGGCAAAGCACAGGCAACGCCCCTGTGCCTGTCGATCATGCTCATTCCGCTTCCGATTGGTGAGGTCTCAGCGCTGATTGCGGGCTGGCTTATCATCATGAAAATCTGACAAATGAAAGCAGCCCTTTGCACAAACGACAGGGGGCAAAATCGCGTGATTATTCTGCAAAAACGGTCACTTCCGGTAAATCCGTCAAGGAAAGCCCAAGCGCCCGATACGCCGCGAGTGACAACAGCGCGCCGCCCATTCCGGGTTGAAGAACCACCGCCACACTCGCCCCGCTTGCGGTCACGACTTTGCCCTTGCCCGGCGCACGGGCCAGTGGCGTTCGCAACCAGAAACCCGGCTCGGCCGGGCTTCCAAGTGCCACCGTGGCTTTGCCCAATTCCCGCGCGCCCAGAACCGGTGCAGAAACGGCCGCTGCGCGCTGCGCCTCGGTCGTGGTGTCGAGCGTGGCGGCGGTGTTGGCCCCCACTGGGGGCGGCAAGACATCCGTCGGGTCCAGTGGCATCACAATCGGCACATTGGGCACCTTAGACTTTGGCTGAAGCAAGCCGATCCCACCACAAGCGGCCAGACCCACACCGCACACTGTCAAAAGAAAGAACTGTTTCATCATACCCCCGACGATAGTTTGCCGCCCCAGCCCGCGCAACTGCCGCTTTCCACCTTGCCGCAGGCCCACCTTGCGCCTACCCTTCAGGCATGACAACCACCCTGCCCCCCCTTGTCGACCCGTTCGCACGCGCGATCAGTTATCTGCGCGTCTCGGTCACCGACCGCTGCGATTTCCGCTGCACCTATTGCATGACCGAACACATGACCTTCCTGCCAAAGGCCGACCTCCTGACGCTGGAAGAGCTTGACCGACTGTGCTCGGCCTTCGTCGCATCCGGGGTGCAAAAGCTGCGCATCACCGGGGGGGAGCCTTTGGTGCGCAAAGGGATCATGACCTTCTTCCGCGCCATGTCGCGGCACCTTGCCTCAGGCGCGCTGAAAGAACTCACGCTAACCACCAACGGCAGCCAGCTTGCGAAATACGCGGCGGAATTGGCCGATTGCGGTATAAAGCGCATCAACGTCTCGCTCGACACCCTCGACCCTGCGAAATTTGCTGAAATCACCCGCTGGGGCCGCCTACCGCAAGTGTTAGAGGGCATAAAGGCCGCCCAGGCCGCTGGGATAAAGGTCAAGATCAACGCGGTCGCCCTCAAGGGCTTTAACGAAGATGAGCTTTTTCCATTGGTCGACTGGTGCGCGGATCAAGGTCATGACCTGACCTTTATCGAAGTCATGCCGATGGGCGAGATGGGCGATATCCAGCGGATCGACCAGTATTGGAGCCTGAAAGACCTGCGCGCCCGGCTGGAAACCCGCTTTACCCTGACCGATCTGGCCGAGCGCAGCGGCGGCCCGGCGCGCTATGTCCGGCTGAATGAGACGGGTCAAAAGGTGGGGTTCATCACCCCCCTGACCCATAACTTCTGTGAAAGCTGCAACCGCGTGCGCCTGACCTGCACGGGCGAACTCTACATGTGCCTTGGCCAAGAGGACATGGCCGACCTGCGCGCGCCGCTACGCGCCAGCGCCGATGACACAGCCCTCCACACAGCCATCCGCGCGGCCATTGCACGCAAACCCAAAGGCCATGATTTCGACTATTCGCGCCAAGGTGTTGCGGGCCAGATGACCCGCCACATGAGCCATACGGGCGGCTAAACGCGCTGACGGCTTCCTTGACAATCGTTGGTATAGGGCAGCCCGTCGCAGCACCTTTTCAACCCCACCAAGCGATCCTGTCTCTGCACCAAAGCGAAAAGGTGCATCATCGGTACGCTCTTGCTGTCCCAGATCCAGTTCGCGGCGAATATCTCGTTCCACATCCCGTTTCCAACGATCACCATCGCACTTGGCTGGGTGCTGTTGTTCTTCAAGCTGCGCTTGAATCGGACGCAGGACCGCAAGTGGATGGATCTGTTCGTGTTCTGGGTCAAAGTCTTTGCGCTGTCCTTTGCACTTGGCGTCGTCTCGGGCATCACCATGTCCTTTCCGTTCGGCACCAACTGACCGGGCTTGATGGAAGTGGTAGACAATGTTGCGGGCCCGCTTCTGGCCCATGAGGTGCTGACCGCAGGGGCACTGACGGTGGCCTGCTCATTCATTGGGGCGGGCTGGGTGATCTTCAAGGCGGACGGGGCGTTGCGGGTCAAGGCGGTTCATTGGGTCAAGGGCGGCATCTGGGGCGTGGTTTTGGGGATGGGGGCGGTTTGCGCCGCCACGCCCCCCATCTCACCGCGCATCTTTGACAAACGGTTCATCTTCCCCGAAGTGGTCGCGCTTGCCCCTCTGTCGCTGATGTCGGCCTTGCTCATGGCTCTTCTGTGGCCCTCGCTGCGGCGCCTGCCGCGACGCGATGACAGCTTTGCCGGGTTCCCCTTTGTGGGGGCCTAAGTGCTGATGGTCTTGGGCTTTTCGCAAGAGCCTAGAGCCTTTACCCCTACATCGACCCCGAAAAGATGACGATCTGGCAGGCTGCGGCCGCCACCCAAAGCCCGTCGATCGTCCTTGCCAACACGCGTGCACTGCGGCCGGGGATCTTGGCCTATACGGTGCTGGCCTCTGTCATCTTCCGCGGCAAGGCGACCAAGCTCAGCCAAGCCTGATCCGCGACCGGTCCAGCGGCGATCAGGCCGCAGGCAGCCGCGCCTCGACCATCCCCGCGTACCAGCTTGACCCAAATGGAATGGCGCTGTCATCAAAATTATAGGCGGGGTGATGCACCATCGCGGTGTCGCCATTGCCAAGGAAGATATAGGCGCCGGGGCGTTCCAGCAGCATAAAGCTGAAATCCTCGGCCCCCATCAGGGGCGCAGTGTCGGTGTCGACCTTGCCCGAGACAGCCCGCGCCACATCAGCCGCAAAATCGGTATTTTCCGGGGTATTCACCGTTACCGGATAGCCGCGCGTATAGATCACCTCGGCCTTTGCGCCCAAGGCAAGTGCTGTGCCCTCGGCAATCTCTCTCACCCGGCGTTCGACAAAATCCTGCACGCCAAAATCCATCGTTCGTGAGGTGCCCTTCATCTTGACCACCTGAGGGATGACATTATGCGCCGTGCTGTCGGTGGCCACGGTGCAAACCGAGACAACCACCTGCTTCAACGGGTCAACCCCGCGCGAAGCGATGGTCTGCAAGGCCACGATGATATGGGCCGCGACCACCGTGGTATCGATGCAATCATGCGGCTTGGCCGCATGGCCACCTTTGCCTGTGACCACAATTTCAAACTGGTCCGCCGCCGCCATCATCGCACCTGGGCGAATGGCAAACTGGCCCAAGGGAATGCCCGGCATGTTGTGCATGCCGTAGACCTCATTGATGCCCCAGCGGTCCATCATGCCATCGGCGCACATTTCGCGCCCACCGCCGCCGCCCTCTTCGGCGGGCTGAAAGATCATCACAGCTGTACCGTCGAAGTTCCGGGTTTCAGCCAAATACTTGGCCGCGCCCATCAGCATGGTCGTATGCCCGTCATGGCCACAGGCATGCATCTTGCCCGGCACCTTCGAGGCATAATTCACCCCGGTCTGCTCATGAATCGGCAGCGCGTCCATATCCGCGCGCAACCCGATCACCCGGCCCTTGGTATCGGTCTTGCCCTTGATCACCGCGACAACCCCGGTGCGGCCAATGCCCTCCACCACCTCGTCACAGCCAATGGCGCGGCAGAATTCGGCCACCTTGGCGGCGGTGCGGTGCACGTCGAACAACAGCTCGGGGTTTTCGTGGAAATCGTGGCGGATCGCGGTCAATTCCGGCAGCATCTCGGCAAAGCGGTTCTTGGGCGGCATGTCGGGTCTCCTTTTGCGGTCAGCCTGAGCCAATCGCGCGGGCACCGCAAGCCCCCGGCGCTGGGCGATCTGACCAAAGTCTCAGGCGAAACGCCGCCGCGCCTCAAGCGCAAGCCCCGCCCCGACCGAGCCAAGCATATCCCCCGTCGCCACCGGCACACCGGGCAGCACGCGGGCCACCAACGCGCGCAAGGCGGGCAGGTCGGATGATCCGCCGGTCAAGAACACCGTCCCCACCTGCGACGGTGTCAGCCCGCCTTCGGCCACCACCTCCGCCATCAGCCCGCCGATCCGGTCAAGGCCCGATGCCAAGCATTCGGCCAACCTCTCGGCACTCGCCATCGGGTTCGGCCCGCCGGTAATGGGGTGCAACTGCATCCGATGCGCGGGCAAGGAGGACAACGATATCTTCGTCGCCTCCACCTCCATGGCCAGCGCATGACCCGCGCGCATGCCCACCACATGGGCAAAGCGGCCCACCAGATCGGCGCGGTCGGCGTCGACCAACAGCGATTTGATCTCTGCCGCCTTTTTTGGGGTGTACAGGCTGTTGATCCGGTGCCATGTCGCCAGATCAAGAAAATAGTGGTTCGGAACCAAAGTCTTGCCGTCATTAAGACTGCTGCCGTGGCCCAGGTGCGGCATCACCTCGGCCAAAGACAGGCTACGGTCAAAATCCGTCCCACCCAGCCGAATACCGCCATTGCCCAAGATGTCAGCGGCCCGGTCCGCCGCCCGCGCCCGTTCGGGCGAGACGCGGACCAAGGACACGTCCGAGGTGCCGCCGCCGATATCGACGATCAACACGATCTCTTCGCGGCTCACCCCCGCCTCATACTGCAAGGCCGCCGCGATGGGTTCGAACTGAAAGGCAATGTCCTTGAACCCCACTGCCGCCGCAATCTCGGCCAGCCCGGTTTCCGCCGCCTGATCGGCCGCGGCATCACCATCAACAAAATGCACCGGGCGGCCCAGAACCACCCGGCCAACGCCCGGCGAATTTTCCTCAAGAACGTCACGCATATGCTTGATAAATTTTGACAATACATCACGGAACGTCACCGCACGGCGACCGACGACCGTGCGCTCATCAACCAACCCTGACCCCAGAGTTGATTTCAGCCCACGCATCAGGCGGCCTTCTTCACCCTCGATATAGGCGGCCAAGGCCGCACGCCCGAAAAGTGCGGGTCCGTCTTCGGCCCAAAACACCGCAGAAGGCAGCGTCAGGTGCGCATCCTCCAACGCGATCAGTCGTGCGGGTCCAGTTGGCCCCGCCAGCGAGACCGTAGAGTTGGATGTGCCAAAGTCGATGCCGCAGAACTCGGTCATGGTCTTTCCCCGCGCGAAGCGCCCCTCATAGGGGCCGCATCGGCGGCGTCTAGTGAAAAGTGCCGCGCTATAACCCGCGCGCCACTTTCAACGAGGACCCGTCCCGGAACCGCGACAGCCGAAAGCGCGATAAGTCATGCCCTGGATTGCGTCCGCGCACGAGATCCGCCACCACGCGCCCCAGACCCGGACCAATGCCAAAGCCGTGGCCAGACAAGCCCGTGGCGATCACCAGCCCTTCAATCGGAGCGCGGTCGATCACCGGCACCACATCAGGCATGGTGTCGATCATCCCGGCCCAAGCGCTGCGCAGCTTGGGTCGGCCAAGGGCTGGCAAAGCGGCGGCAAACTCGTCCTGAACGCGGCCCAGCGTGGCCATGTTCGGTTTGGGGTCCAGTATCCGCAGCTGTTCAAACGGCGACACCTCATCACCCTGCCAGCCCCGCGCGGTGCGCCAGCCGTCCGGGTAATGGCGCGGCGCTGTGGCGCGAAACCGGGTCTTGCGCCAATCGGCCTTAAGCGTGGGCAAGTATTTGAAAACGTGACGAAACGCATCGGGGCCAAGGAAGAAATCATGGTGCGATCCCGGCGCGATCGAATAGCTGCCATCCTGCCTGCGGCGAAAGGCAAACAGATCATCCGCCGCATTGCCGGCAAAGACCTCGGGCATCGGTTCGGTCTGCGCGACAGACGCCAGCACCGACAGCTGCGGAATCTCCACCCCCTCGGCCCGCAGGAACAAGGACGACCACGCGCCGCCCGCCACCACGACCTGATCACAGGCGATGCGGCCCTGTTCGGTGTAAACCCCGGTGATGCGCCCACCCGCAAGGTCCAGCCGCCGCACAGCGCAGTCCTCCACAATCACCGCGCCCCGCGCCATCGCGCCTTCAGCAAGCATCGGCACGGCCACCCAAGGCTCGGCCCGGGCGTCAGAGGCGGTGAACATGCCACCCAGCCAAGGTGCTGCAACCCCGGAAACGCGCGCCTTGATCTGATCGGGGGACTGCATCACCGTATCAAGCTGATGCACCATCGCCTGCTTTCGCCAATCCTCAAATCCGGCCATCTCGGCCTCGGTTCGCGCCAGATACATCACCCCCTCTTGGCGAAAGCCAAGCCCGGCACCAAATTCAGCCGACAGGCCTTGCCAAAGGCGCATGCTTTCCACCATGATCGGCAGTTCGGCCAGATCGCGACCCTGCTGGCGGATCCAGCCCCAGTTGCGGCTGGACTGCTCGCCCGCAACCCGGCCCTTTTCGCATAAGACCACCCGAACCCCGGCCTCGGCCAGATACCACGCGGTCATCACCCCCATGATACCGCCGCCGATGACCACCACATCGGCCGCCTCAGGCAAGGGCACTGCAAACCGTGCCGGGCGCGCCAGAGAGATCGGAAAGTCGCTCATGCGCATTCAGCCAGCAGCCGCTCCATAAACCGTTGGCCTGCTTGAAACTCTGAGACTTCAAGATATTCATCCGGCTGATGCGCCTGTGCAATATCGCCCGGACCGCAGACGATAGCGGAATAGCCCGCCTCCTGAAACTGCCCGGCTTCGGTGCCATAGCTGACAACGCCAGTTGCATTGTCGCCGGTCAGGCGACGGGCAATCGACTCGGCCTCACCATCAGCCTCAGGCACCAATGCGGGCACGCCAAAGAACCGCTCCAGATGCACCCCCGCCTCCGGGCGCACCGCCTTCAGCGCCGCATCCAGCCGCGCGACCTCGGCCTCAAAGACCCCGGCATGCGCCTCCACCTCTTCGCCTGGCACCACCCGCATTTCCACCGCAAACCGGCAATCGGCGGCGGTGATGTTATGCGCCGTCCCACCCGAGATCATGCCGACATGCAACGTCGTGAAGGGCGGATAAAAGGTTGCCGCAACTGGGGTAGGCCCAAAGGCCTGAATTTCTGCGTTTCGATCATTCACCCAACCAATCAGGCGCGCGCCCTCCATGATGGCCGACACGCCATAGGGCAGAAGCGAGGAATGCACCTCAAACCCCTTCACATGCACATGGAACCCGGTGCCGCCCTTATGTCCGGTGATGATTTTCATATTCGACGGCTCGCCAATCAGCGCGGCCGACCCTTTGGGCAAAACCTGCCCCATCGTCTCGATCATCGGCGGCGCGCCCGTGCAGCCCACCTCCTCATCATAGGAAAGCGCCAGTTGCACGGGCCGCCGGACACCCGTCTTTTGCGCCCGAACCAAGGCCCAAACCGACAAGGCGACATAGCCCTTCATGTCACAGGTGCCACGCCCATAAAGTCGGCCGCCCCGCTCAACGACAGTCCAAGGGTCAGAGGTCCAGTCCTGCCCATCCACCGGCACCACATCGGAATGACCCGACAAGACCACCGCCCCGTCAATGCGCGGCCCGGCATGGGCCATTAACGCCGCTTTCTGCCGATCCTCGTTCCAATGGCGGTGACATTCGATGCCATGACCGGTCAGATAGCCCTCAAGCCAGTCGACCAGCGCCAGATTGCTGTCACGGCTCACGGTGGGAAAAGCCACCAACCGTTCCAACACCTGACGCGACGTCAATTCTTCCATGGCAACGCCTCCCTATTTCTTGCGGCGAGGGTGGCGCTGCCTCCGGTCGCTGTCAATCCATGGCATTTCGCCCGGCCTTCCCGGCAGATTGCCGCGCCCTGCGGGCAGATTGACGCACAGAAACAGGGTTGATAGGTGCATCAAAATCGGAAAGACTTGCCGGATCGTGTTTGGCGAAACCGCATGGAAAAAGCGGACAAACCGTCAAAAATAAAATAAAAACAAATGCCTGGGGAGTTACATATGCCCGATGGGGCCGCGCCCGTCCTTGATGTCAGGGGGCTGAAGACCGTGTTCCGCACCCGCGGGGGCGAGATTCACGCTGTAAACTCGGTCAGTTTCCACCTGAACCGGGGGGAAGTGCTGGGTGTTGTGGGCGAAAGCGGCTCGGGCAAGTCAGTTACCATGATGAGCCTCATTGGCCTTCTCCCCTCTCCCCCTGCCGAAATTCGCGGCGGAGAGGTGATGCTGGGCGACCAAGATCTGTTGAAGATCGGGGCCGAAGATTTGCGTCATGTGCGGGGGGCAAAGATTGGCTTTGTATTCCAAGATCCCATGACCAGCCTCAACCCGGTGTTCACCATCGGCATGCAGATCATGGAGCCCTTGCACGAGCATATGGGCATGGACAAGACCCGCGCCGAAGCCCGCGCGGTTGAGCTTTTGGACCTCGTCGGCATCCCGGATGCGCGCAGTCGCCTGAAATCCTATCCGCATCAGTTTTCTGGCGGCATGCGCCAGCGCGTGATGATTGCCATCGCGCTGGCCTGCAACCCGGATGTGCTGATTGCCGATGAGCCGACCACGGCTCTGGATGTGACAATTCAGGCCCAAATCCTTGAACTGGTGAAGGACCTTCGCCAAAAGCTGGGCATGGCGATCATCTGGATCACCCATGATCTGGGCGTCATCTCCGCCGTGGCCGACCGGGTGATGGTGATGTATGGCGGTCAGGTGGCTGAACATGGCCCGGTGAAAGAGATTTTCGCCAACCCTCGCCACCCCTACACGCGGGCACTTCTCAAAACCATTCCGTCAATTTCGGGTGCCCGCGAGGCGCGGCTGCAAGTGATCGAGGGCCAGCCGCCCATTCTGAATGCCGCCCCCACCGCTTGCCCGTTCCGCGCGCGCTGTGGCCATGGCATGGCGATCTGCGAGGCAGAAAACCCAACCCGTCGCGCCATTGACGGCGCGGCTTTGGGTCATGGCCATGACGTCGCTTGCCATTGGTCGCCCGCCCCCAGCCAAGGGGGCCGCGATGCGTGACAGCGCGACAGAACCTTTGGTGCAGGTCGAAGACCTTAAGATGCACTTTCCGATCTACACCGGCCTGTTTCGCCGCCACACCGGCGATGTAAAGGCGGTCGATGGGGTGTCCTTCACCATTCAAGCCGGGGAAACCCTTGGTCTTGTCGGCGAATCCGGCTGCGGCAAATCCACTGTGGGCCGCGCGATTTTGCGGCTTTATGAGCTGACCGCAGGCCGTGTGGTGATTGAAGGCGAGGATATCGCCACGCTTGACGCCGAAACCCTGCGCAAGAAACGCCCCTCGATGCAGATGGTGTTTCAAGACCCACAAGCCAGCCTGAACCCGCGCATGACGCTTTCGGCGATCATTTCTGAGCCGATGGTGGAACACACCCGCATGACGGCGGACGAACGCCAAGCGCGCGTTTTTGAACTGATGGATGCGGTCGGCCTGAACCGCCGCTTTGCCAACCGCTATCCGCATGAGTTTTCCGGCGGCCAGCGTCAGCGCATCGGCATTGCGCGCGCGCTTGCGCTGAACCCGAAATTCATCGTCTGCGACGAACCGATTGCCGCGCTGGATGTGTCCATTCAGGCCCAAGTGGTCAACCTTCTGGAAGACTTGCAAGCGAAATTCGGGCTGACTTATCTGTTCATCAGCCACGATCTGTCGATGGTCCGCCATATCGCAGACCGGGTGGCGGTGATGTATCTGGGCCGGATTGCCGAGCTTTCCCCCCGTGATGACCTTTACGCAAAGCCCCTGCACCCTTACGCCGAAGCGCTGTTGTCGGCGGTCAATGAACCCGATCCGAACCGCGCCCGGCGCGAACGGATCATCCTAAAGGGTGATGTGCCCTCCCCCGCCAATCCACCCAAAGGCTGCAGCTTTTCCACCCGCTGCCCAAAGGTCTTTGACCAATGCCGCATCACGCGCCCCAACCTAACGCAGGTTGAACCGGGCCGCTTCGTGGCATGTCATATCTATACCCAAAACACGGACGCCGGACCAACCGGCGCACCTGAGGTTCCCGAGCTTAACCAACAAGGAGAGACGACATGAAACTGAAAACCGCCCTTTTGGGCGCCGCCTGCGCTGTGGCCTTCGCGCCCGCCGCTTTTGCCGAACGTGGCGCCGATGGCAATGTCAACGTGCTGTATTGGCAGGCCCCCTCGACGTTGAACCCTTACCTGTCTTCGGGCACCAAGGACGTGGAAACTGCCTCGCTGATCCTGGAAGGTCTGGCTGGCTTTAACGAAAAGGGCGAAGTGGTCGCGCGTCTGGCTGACGGCGTGCCGACGGTGGAAAACGGCGGCGTGGCCGCTGACCTGACCTCGATTACTTGGAAACTGCAGCCCGGCCTTCTGTGGTCGGATGGCTCGCCCGTGACCTCGGCCGATGCCAAGTTCACCTGGGAATACTGCACCCATCCCGAAGGCGGCTGCGCCCAAGCGGCCCGTTACGAAGGCGTCACCGCCATCGAAACCCCCGACGATCTGACCATCGTCATCAAGTTTTCGGCGCCAAAACCGAACCCCTACACTGCCTTTGTCGGCGGCACCTCGCCCATCCTGCAGGCCGCACAATTCGCCAACTGCCTGGGCGCAGCGGCCTCGACCTGCACCGAACAGAACTTTGGCCCAATCGGGACTGGTCCCTTTGTTGTGACCGAGTTCAAGACCAACGACACCGTGTCCTTGGCCGCGAACGCCAACTACCGTGACCCGGCCAAGCCCGCCTTCGCCACCATGACCGTCAAGGGCGGCGGCGACGCCGAAGCCGCAGCACGGGCCGTGATGGAAACCGGCGAGTTTGACTATGCCTGGAACACCCAGATCAACCCCGAACTGCAGGCGGCCATGGCCGGCGGCGGCAAGGGCGTGTTCCAAAACGGCTTTGGCACCTTGGTCGAGCGGATCGAGATGAACATGACCGATCCTTCGGCTGACCTGCCCGAAGGTGAGCGTTCGACCACCAAGCATCCGCACCCGATCCTGAGCGATATCAAGGTGCGCACCGCGCTGTCCAAGGCGATTGACCGTCAGATCCTTGTCGATGTCGGCTATGGCTCGGCAGGCCGCCCGACCTGCAACCTGGTGCCCGCACCCGAGATGTTCGCCTCGGACAACACCGGCTGCTTGACCCAGGACATGGACGGTGCCAAGGCGCTTTTGGATGAGGCTGGCTGGGTTGTGGGTGCTGACGGCATCCGCGAGAAAGACGGCAAGAAGCTGAAGCTCTTGTACCAAACCTCGACCAACCCTGTCCGTCAGGACTTCCAGGCGCTGATCAAGGGCTGGTGGAACGAGATCGGCGTGGAAGTTGAGTTGAAGAACATCGACGCTTCGGTCTTCTTCGGCGGGGATGCCGGTTCGCCCGACACCTTCCAGAAATTCTATTCCGACGTCGAAATGTATGCCAACAACTTCGACGGCACCGACCCCGAGCCCTATCTGGCGCAGTACATGTGCGACAAGATCCCGGGCCCGGACAACCAGTGGCAGGGCGAAAACATCAACCGTTTCTGTGACCCGGCTTATGACGAACTGGTCAAGGAAATGTCGGCCACCGCCGAGATGGGCAAGCGCTCCGAACTGGCCAAGAAGATGAACGACATGCTGACCAAAGACAGCATGGTTGTCGTGCCCTTGGTTGACCGTGGCCGTCTGTCGGCCGTGTCGACCACCCTTGGCGGCGTGGTTCTGAACACTTGGGATACTGAACTGTGGAACGCCCAGGACTGGTTCCGCATCAAGTGATCTGACGATCATCGGGGGGCGGGCCCGCATCGGCCCGCCCCTTTTTCACCCCTTCGTAAAGACTGCTGACCAAAGGCGCACCGCCCCATGCTCACTTACACGCTGAGACGGCTTTTGCTGGCGATCCCGACGCTTTTGCTGATCAGTCTTGTCATTTTTCTTCTGGTCGATCTGGCGCCGGGCAGCCCAGCGTCAGAGATTCCGCTGACCGTTCCGCCCGAAGTGCGCGAAAAGATCCTTGAATCCTTAGGCGTCAACCAGCCGATCTATGTGCGCTATCTTCTTTGGTTGAAACAGTTCTTCTGGGTCGAACCCTTGAACGGTATCGATGCCCTCTTTGGCACGACCTATGCCGAAGGCATGCAGCGCATCATCAGCTATCAAACCCGCAGCCCGGTGTTCCCGCTGATCGCCCAGCGTCTGCCGCAAACCCTGACGGTGATCGGCACCGCCTATCTGCTGGGGGTGCTGATCGCGCTGCCGATCGGCATCTATTCGGCCTACAAACAATATTCGCTCTTTGACCAATTCGGCACCATGTTCGCCATGATCGGCTTTTCGGTCCCGACCTTCTTTACCGGCACGGTGTTCATCATCATCTTTGGCGTTTGGTTGGGCTGGTTCCCGACCAAGTACGACACCACGCTGGAAGTGACGGACTGGGAGAGCTTTGTGAAACAACTGCGCCAAATGGCCATGCCCGTCATGGTGCTGGGTCTGGCCAATGCGGCCGCCATCAGCCGCTATATGCGGTCATCCATGCTGGACAACATGAAGCAAGATTACGTCCGCACCGCCCGCGCCAAGGGCATGCCAGAGCGCACCGTTGTCTTGAAGCATGTGCTGCGCAACTCGATGATCCCGGTCGTCACCATCATCGCCCTTGGCATCCCGTCGATCTTTGGTGGCGCGATCATCACCGAAAACCTTTTTGGCGTGAACGGTATCGGGGCCGCCTTGATCGGGGCCATCCGCGGCAATGACCTGCCGATGGTGCAGACACTGACCTTTATCTTCGCGATCCTGATCGTGACCTTCAACCTGATTGCCGATGTGCTTTACGGCCTTCTCGACCCGAGGATCCGCTATGACTGATACCTCTGCCTTCGACAAACCCGAAAGCCAGTCGTCCGCCATCTGGCGGCAGTTCCGCCAGCACAAGGGCGCGGTCTTTGGCCTGTGCGTCTTGGGCTTTCTGGTGGTGTTTGTGCTGATCGGCCCCTTGGTTTGGCAAGCGCCCGAATTGACCACCACCCAACAGATCCTGAACAAGAACAAGCCGCCAAGCTGGGCGCATCCGATGGGCACCGACCAGATTGGCCGCGACATCCTTGAACGAATGATGCAGGCTGGACGAGTGTCCTTGGCCGTGGGCTTTGCCGCCATGCTGATCGCGATCTTTGTGGGCACCTTCATTGGGGTTCTGGCTGGCTATTTCAAGCGGCTAGATGGACCCTTGATGCGGCTGACCGATATGTTCCTCGCCCTGCCGCTGATCCCGCTTCTCTTGGTCATGGTGATGCTGTTTCGCGACAAGATTGCAGGCATTGTCGGGCCAGAGATGGGCGCGTTCGTCTTGATCGTCTTTGCGATTGGCGTGACAAGTTGGATGCACGCCGCCCGCATCGTGCGCGGTGAAGTGCTGGCGCTGAAAGAGCGCGAATATGTGCTGGCCGCCCGGTCGATCGGTGCCCCGCCGCGCCGGATCATCCTGCGCCATATCCTGCCCAATGTGATCTCGCCCGTCATGGTGGCTGCGACCTTGGGCATTGCCGAGGCCATCATCACCGAATCAGTGCTGTCCTTCCTTGGCCTTGGCTTTCCGCCCGATTTCCCGACTTGGGGGCGACTGTTGCATGACGGGCTGTCCTATATGCAGCTTTATCCTGAGCGGGTGATCTGGCCGGGATTGGCGATTTCGCTGACTGTGCTCAGCGTCAACTACATTGGCGATGGCTTGCGCGACGCGCTGGATCCGAAAGCGCGCGGACGCTAAGCCCGCGCGCCAAGGCATTACAACAATGCGCCTTACTGCATCGCCTTGCGAATACGGCGCACCATGAACCACACTGCCCCCACCACCGGCAAGACGAGTGCCGCCGTTAGGGCCTCTTTAGTCATGCCCAACACATCACCCAATGGGGCCGCAAGATAGGCCGCCAGCGACACAGCGTAATAGCTGATTGCCACCACTGACAGCCCTTCCACCGTGTGCTGCAGCCGCAGCGCCAGATCGGCGCGGCGGTCCATGCTTTCCAAAAGCTTCTGGTTCTGGGCTGAACGCTCCACATCGACCCGCGTGCGCAACAACTCCGCCGCGCGTTCGGCCCGCTCGGCCATTTCCTTCAGCCGCTTTTCGGCCGATTTCACCGTACGCATCGCCGGATCATAGCGGCGCATCATGAACTCGCCAAAAGTCTGCCGCCCCGCCACCCGCTCTTCGCGCAGGATCTGCACGCGTTGATTGAGAATCGCCTCATAGGCCGCCGTTGCCCCAAAGCGGAACGAGAACTTGACGGCAAGGCTCTCCAATTCCGCAGAGATGGCCAACAAGTTGTGCAATGCCGCATCCGGCGACGGCTCGGTCTCATCCAAGGCCCCCACCAGTGCTGCAAGCCGCGGGTCCAGTGTATTGAGCTGCGCCGTCAACTGGCGCGAGCGCATCAGCCCCAGCATCGACATGGCGCGGTAGGTTTCAATCTCGCACAGCCGCTGCACGATGCGACCCACCCGCCGCCCCCCGGTGCCCGGCTGCACAAACACGGCAAAACGCATGTGGCCTGCCGGATCAATGCGAAAATCCCCAGCAATGACCGCCGCGCCGTCCACCACACGGGCCACGGCAAGGCTTTCGGCCACAAACCAGTCATCCAGCCGGGCGACAAGCTCGCCCTCACCTTCAGGCAGCGTTTCAACGCGGATCAAGACCGAGGTCAACCGCTTGCCCGGCGCGGACGCGACCCACTCGGCTGGGAACACCTCGGCCTCAATCGGATCAAAGGCGCGCGCTGACAGGCCGGGGGTAAATGCCGAATAGGTCACAAATTCGGTATGGCTTTCCCATTTCAACTCAGACCGACCAATAGGCCCTGCACAATGCGTGGCCTCTGGCTGCGGATGCGGCGCACCGTTGCGATCCAAAAGTGCCAGAAGGTGCGCCCGATCTAGCGCGCGATCACGGTTAGCGGCCTCAACCGGTTCCTTGATGGCGATATAGGCGGCCATGCACGGCGCTTCCAGCACGGGGAAGGGCCGCGCGTGCAGCTCGTTCACCATGGCATAGCGCTGGGGATGGTCGGGAAGGTTTGGCAAGGCGGGCATGGGGGTCATCCGGATATGGTAAGCCCTTGATTGCCCAAGCCCCCACCCCTCGCGCCATGCAAAAACGCAGCATACCGGCGTATGCCCCCCACCTGTTGCCGAAATGCAAAGGCCCCGGGGGTTTCCCGGGGCCAGATGCCGGATTTTGGTGCCACGCGCTTAATCGATCAGCGGCAGCAAAGCGTCGAGCGATTTCTTGGCATCGCCATAGAACATCCGGGTGTTTTCCTTGTAGAAGAGCGGATTCTCGATGCCCGAATACCCCGTGCCCTGCCCGCGCTTGGACACGAACACCTGCTTGGCCTTCCAGCACTCCAAGACTGGCATGCCGGCGATGGGGCTGTTGGGATCTTCCTGCGCCGCCGGGTTCACGATGTCGTTCGAGCCGATGACGATGGCGACATCGGTTGACGGGAAGTCGTCATTGATCTCGTCCATTTCCAGCACGATGTCATAAGGCACCTTCGCCTCCGCCAGAAGCACGTTCATGTGGCCCGGCAAGCGGCCTGCCACCGGGTGAATGGCAAAGCGCACGGTCTTCCCCTTGGCCCGAAGCTTGCGCGTCAGTTCGGACACCGATTGCTGCGCCTGCGCCACCGCCATGCCGTAACCCGGAATGATGATGATGCTGTCCGCCTCATTCAGGGCCGCCGCCACACCGTCGGTATCAATGGCAATCTGCTCGCCAGTGACTTCCATCGCCGGGCCTGTGGTGCCGCCAAAACCGCCCAAGATCACCGAAATGAAGCTGCGGTTCATCGCTTTGCACATGATGTAGGACAAGATCGCACCGGATGAGCCGACCAGCGCACCAACCACGATCAGAAGGTCATTCGACAGCGAAAACCCAATCGCCGCCGCCGCCCAGCCAGAATAGCTGTTCAGCATCGATACGACGACCGGCATGTCTGCCCCGCCAATGCCCATGATCAGGTGATAGCCGATAAAGAAGGCGGCAATCGTCATAGCGATCAGCGCCCAAGTGCCAGCCCCGTTGAAGTACATGACCATCAAGATCAGCGACAGCGCCGCGGCGCTTGCGTTCAGCACATGGCCGCCCGGAAGCTTGGTCGCCTTGCCGTCCACCTTACCCGCAAGCTTGCCATAGGCGATCACCGACCCGGTGAAGGTCACAGCACCAATGAACACGCCAAGGAAGGTTTCAATCTTCAAAATGGCGATTTCAGCCGCCGACTTCTCGGCAATCTTTTGGGCAAAGCCCGACAAGGCTGCCAATGCATCGGAATCGCCCGTCGCTTGCAGCGCGGCAATACCAGCCATCTCAATCTCGGTGTTATAGCCGATAAACACCGCCGCAAGACCTACAAGCGAGTGCATCGCTGCCACCAATTGCGGCATCTCCGTCATCTGCACGCGCTGCGCGACAACCCAGCCAATGGCACCCCCAACGGCGATCATCGCCAAGGAAATCAACCAGTTGCCATAGCCTGGCCCCATAAGCGTGGCCGCCACGGCCAAAGCCATGCCCGCAATGCCATACCAAACCGCGCGTTTGGCGCTTTCTTGTCCCGACAAGCCGCCCAGCGACTGAATCGACAAAACTGCCGCAACCACATAGGCCGCCGTGGTAAATCCGTATTCCATTTCGGCCCCCTTACGACTTTTGGAACATGGCGAGCATGCGCCGGGTGACCATGAAGCCCCCGAAAATGTTGATCCCCGCCATGAAGACCGACAATGCCGCAAGGATGACCACCAACCAGTTGCCCGACCCGATTTGCATCAGGGCACCCAGAATGATGATCGACGAAATCGCATTGGTCACCGCCATCAAGGGCGTGTGCAGCGAGTGGCTGACATTCCAGATCACCTGCACGCCGACGTAAACCGACAGCACAAAGACGATAAAGTGCGACATGAAGCTGGCCGGCGTGAAAAGGCCCGCCAGCAAGATCAATCCACCCCCGATCACCAGCATCCCAACCTGATTGCGCGTCTCAAGCTTGAAGGCCGCGGTTTCCTTGGCCCGGCGTTCTTCGGGCGTCAATTCCTTGACCTTTTCCTTGGGTTTTTGTGCCGCAATCGCCGCGATTTTCGGCGGCGGCGGCGGGAAGGTCACGGCCTTGTCCTTGGCCACCGTCGCGCCCCGGATCACGTCATCGTCCATATTGTGGAAGATAACGCCATCTTTCTTCGGGGTCAGGTCCGTCAGCATGTGGCGGATGTTGGTCGAGTAAAGCGTCGACGCCTGCGCCGCCATCCGGCTGGGGAAATCGGTGTAGCCGACAATGGTCACGCCATTCTCTGAGACGATCTTTTCATCGGCAATCGTCAGATCACAGTTGCCACCGCGTTCCGCCGCAAGGTCGATGATGACCGAGCCCGGCTTCATCATCGCGACCATGTCCTTGGTCCACAGTTTCGGCGCGGGCCGACCGGGGATCAGCGCGGTGGTGATGACGATGTCCATCTCTGGCGCCAATTCGCGGAATTTGGCCAATTGCTTGGCGGCAAAGGCCGGGCTTGAGGGCGCGGCATAACCGCCTGTGGCCGCGCCATCAGGCAGCTCACTCGCATCAAACTCCAGATAGACGAACGATGCGCCCATCGATTCAATCTGTTCAGCCACTTCGGGGCGCACGTCAAATGCGTGTACAATGGCACCCAGCGACACGCTGGTGCCAATGGCGGCAAGCCCCGCAACACCCGCGCCGACGATCAGCACCTTGGCCGGCGGCACCTTGCCTGCCGCTGTCACCTGACCGGTGAAGAAGCGGCCAAAATTGTTGCCCGCCTCGATCACCGCGCGGTAGCCCGCGATATTGGCCATCGACGACAGCGCGTCCATCTTCTGCGCACGGCTGATGCGCGGCACCATATCCATGGCGACCACTGTTGCGCCACGCTCGGCCACCAGCTTCAGCAGTGCCTCATTCTGCGCGGGCCAGAAAAAGGAAATCAACGTCTGGCCATCGCGCAGAAGCTTGGCCTCTTTTTCTTCAGGCCCCCGCACCTTGACCAGCACATCTGCAGCCTCGACCACGGCCTTGGCGTTCTTCAACACCTCAACCCCGGCGGCCGCATAAAGCGCGTCGGCAAACCCGGCCTTGGCGCCAGCACCGGCCTCGATGCAGCAACTATGCCCCAGTTTGACAAGCTGCAGCGCCGAGTCCGGCGTCATCGCAACCCGGTTCTCGCCGTCAAAGATTTCCTTCAAAGCCCCTATTTTCACTGAACTTCCCCCGTTTTCCAAAGGCGCAGCCGCCCCGGCTTTTTGTTTCGTCAGATCCAGCGCCTGACACGCGTAAACCATTCCGCCGCCCGGTCGCCAAAGGCTGCCGCAAGACGCTCTTCTTCGGGTTTGATGAACCGATTGGTGATCACCCAAACAAATCCCGCCAGCACAATTAGGCCGGTTATCGAATTTGTCCAAAATGTCGCGGCAAAAAGGACAATCGTGTCGCCCAGATAGATCGGATTTCGCGACAGCGCGAAGACACCGTCGGTCACCAAAGTCTGCGGCACCCGATGCGGGATCACGGTCGTCCCATGCGCGCGCATCCGCAAGACCGCCATGCCCATCAGCCAGAGGCCAAGGATAAGACAGGCCAGCGCCAGACCCGGCGCGAACGTGCCAAAGCCAAAGGGCAACGGAATCAAGGCCAGCAGCAAGATCGCCACCAACCCGCCCAGTGTCCACACCGGCGGCCAATCCAACCCTTTTGCCAAAAGTGCCTGCACCCTGGCCTCTCCCCCCGCATTCTGCGGATGCATAATGCCCAAGGCCCCTGCACATGCAACCGCTTTCCAGCATTAAAGCGTCGCATTCTTCCAAGCCTCGCCCCGCCAAATCATCACAAGAATTTCAAGCTTGAAATTTTTTCGCACCATTCTCTTGAATGCCGGGAAGAAGGATGCGACCCTTGCTTTAAATCCCGAGGACCACAATGACCGATTTTGCCGCCACCCGTGCCCAGTTCCATCTGCCCGAGGGGCTGATCTATCTTGACGGCAATTCGCTTGGCCCCTTGCCGCGCGCGGCTGTCGCGCGCGTGGCCAAAACGGTGCAGGACGAATGGGGCGGCATGCTCATCACCGGCTGGAACCGGGCAGGATGGATGGACAAGCCAATGAGCGTCGGCAACCGCATAGCCCGTCTGATCGGGGCCGAGCCCGAGTCGGTCGCAATGGGCGATACGCTGTCGATCAAGGTCTATCAGGCTTTGGCCTCAGCACTTGAGATGAACGCGCCGCGCAAGGTTATTCTTAGCGATTCCGGAAACTTCCCGTCCGATCTTTACATGGCACAGGGCCTCTGCCGCACGCTGGGCGAAGGCTATGAGCTGAAAATCGTCGCCCCCGAAGAGGTGATGGAGGCCATTGACGAAACCGTGGCCGTCACCCTGATCACCGAGGTGGACTACCGCACGGGGCGCAAACATGACATGACCGCGATCACCAAACGGGCCCATGAAAACGGCGCGCTGACGATCTGGGATCTGGCCCATTCCGCAGGGGCCTTCCCGGTGGAATTGGCGCGCGCGGGCGCCGATTTTGCCTGTGGCTGCACCTATAAATACCTCAATTCCGGGCCTGGCGGTCCGGCCTTCATCTATGTCGCTCCCCGCCATCAAGCCACCGCCCGCCCTGCCCTTTCAGGCTGGCAAGGCCATGACGCGCCCTTCGCCTTTGATCTGGACTACCGACCCGCGCCCGGCGCCGAACGCATGCGCGTCGGCACCCCGCCCATTTTGCAACTGGCCGCCCTCGAAGCCTCCCTCGACATTTGGGACAGCGTCGATATGGCCGCACTGCGCGCCCGCTCTCTCGCGCTCACCGACCAGTTCATCGCAGGTGTCGAGTCTGCCTGCCCCACCCTGACACTGGCCACCCCGCGCGATCACGCGATGCGCGGCAGTCAAGTGTCGTTTCGTCACCCGGAAGGTTACGCCATCATGCAGGCCCTGATTTCCAAGGGCGTGATCGGTGACTTCCGCGCGCCCGATATCATCCGCTTTGGCTTTACCCCACTTTACACCACCCATGACGAGGTGGCGCAGGCCGTCGGCATCCTCGCCGAGATCATGGCCAAATCGCTGTGGGATACCCCAGACTTCAAGACCCGCAAAAAGGTCACCTGAAGATGCGGGATTTCATCTTGGCTCAAATACTCCCGCCGGAGGCTCCTGCCCTTGGCGTCGAAGCCTCCGGCGGGAGTATTTTGACCAAAGTGAAAGCGGCAAGCGCGCCGTTGTGCCGTCCCTCAGGCTGGACCTGCCTGTGGCGGCGGATTGGCAATCTTTCGGTGTTGAACCGGATGGGCTGCGTCGCCTGACGTAGCCTTCCTTTCATCCTGACGGAGATTCCCATGACCACCTATGACCCCGCCCGCGAGGGTGCGCAAATGTCGTTCGACGGCCGCATGTCCTATGGCGACTACCTGCAGATTGACCGAATTCTCGATGCCCAGCGCCTGATGACCGGCGCGCATGACGAGATGTTGTTTATCATCCAGCACCAGACATCCGAATTGTGGATGCGCCTTGCGCTGCACGAATTGGACGCCGCGCGCCATGCAATTGCCTCCGACCGCGCGCCCGAGGCTTTCAAAATGCTGGCCCGGATCAGCCGGATCTTTGAGCAACTGAACAACGCATGGGACGTGCTGCGCACCATGACTCCTTCAGATTACACCACATTTCGCAATGGTCTGGGCCAGTCATCTGGCTTTCAATCCTGGCAGTATCGGCTGATCGAATATGCGGTTGGCAATCGCAATCTGGCCATGCTGAAACCCCATGCCCACCGCCCCGATTTGATGGCCAAGCTTGAGGCGGAACTGGCCCGCCCCACACTTTATGACGAGGCGCTGCGCCACCTGGCCCGCGCAGGGTTGCCAGTCCCAGCCGAGGTGCTGGGCCGCGATCTGCGCCAACCTTGGCTGGCGCAAGATGCGGTGCGCGAGGTTTGGGAGATCGTCTACCGCGACCCCACCCGATATTGGCAGGCCTATGAACTGGCTGAGAAACTGGTGGATTTCGAGGATTACTTCCGCCGTTGGCGCTTCAACCATGTCACCACGGTGGAACGCGTCATCGGGCTTAAGCGCGGCACAGGTGGCACCTCAGGGGTCAGCTATCTGCGCCGCATGCTGGAGGTGGAGTTGTTCCCCGAGCTTTGGCACCTACGCACAACGCTTTAGCGCCCGTCTGGATCTTTCCTGTCACATTCACCTTTGTGTGAGCCAAGGGGCTTTGACGCGACGGGGCCTGTGGAGTAATCAGAAACAGACCGTCGACCCTTTTGGCCCGGATTCTGTTTGGATATCTCCATGCTGACGCTTGTTTCTCGTCTTGTCGCTGCAACCTGCCTGTCTTTGGCGCTTTCTGCCTGTGTAACCGACCCTTCCTTGACTGGCAGCGGCGTGATGACCGCCGATCTGCCAAAGACGCCCCAGTTGATCGAGGGGGTTTATTCGGCGAAGGCCGACAACCAGTTCAATGTGCCCGCCGTTCCGGTGGAAAAGGTGCCACAGCAGTTCCAGCGCCAGACCGTGGCTTATGAAACCGACCAACCGGTTGGAACCATCATCATCGATCCGGCGAGCAAGCACCTCTTTTTGGTGGCAGGCAAGAACAAGGCGATCCGCTATGGGATTTCCGTCGGCAAGGCGGGCTTTCAGTGGTCGGGCGAAGCTTTGATCACCGGGCGCAAGCCTTGGCCAACCTGGACCCCGCCGAAGGAAATGATCGAGCGCAAGCCTGAGCTGTCCAAGTGGGAAAAGGGCCAACCCGGCGGTTTGGACAACCCCTTGGGTGCCCGTGCCTTGTATCTGACCACCAATGGAATCGATTACGGATACCGGATTCACGGCACGCCGGAATGGAATTCGATCGGGAGCAATGCCTCATCGGGATGCATCCGCATGATCAACCAAGATGTGATCGACCTGTATGAGCGGGTGCCCGACAACACCAAGGTGATCGTTCTGAACGCCGATGGCTCGATGCCCAAAGGACTGACCCTGCCACCGCCGCAGCCCAAGAAAGTGGTTGAGGAACTGCAAGTGCCCGTGATCGTTGTGCCAAAACCAGCCGTGATGCCCGTGCCGGTCGTGACATCGGGTTCCGTGACCCCGGTGCCCGCGACGGTGACACCTGTTGCCGCGACGACGACGTCCACCACAGCTCCGGCCACCACAGCTCCGGCCACCACAGCTCCGGCCACCACCGCGCCGGCAACCGCCACGCCGACCGTGGTTTGCACGGTCCCATTGGTCAACGGGGTTTGCCCGTCAAACTAAGCTGCATCAAACCAAGTCAAAAAGGCGGCCGCAACTCGGGCCGCCTTTTCTTTGTCCCAGAAGGGCGCGGTCGCGACGAGCCTTAGCCTAACCAACGCTGATAATCGCTCACCAAAAGATGCAAGGGCGTCTCGTCTTCCTCGATCTCGGCAAAGCGGCCGATTGGTTCGCGGAAGACATTGTCGGTTTCATCATCGTTGACGGTGGAGACTTCACCGATCAGCACATCGCCGCCCTCGCCCCAAAAGGCATGCCAGTCGCCCGGCATCAGGGTGACGCTTTCACCCGGCGCAAGCCGCAGCTTTTCGCCGGGGGCAAAGGCGCGGTCGATCCCGTCGCAGCGCACAAGGCCACCGCGACCCGCCGCAAAGCCGCCCGCGTCGTCTGATCCGTAAAGTTCCACCACCAAAGTCGCCCCACCCCGGTTGATGATATCCTCGGCCTTGATGACATGGGTGTGCATCGGGGAAAGCTGATCTTGCCGGGAAATCAACAGCTTCTCGGCATAGCACATGCCGCCACCGCGCTGCAAATCGGACAGACGGCCATTGCGCAGCGTGAAGAGGAACAGGCCCAAGTCGTCAAACCGCCCTTGCCCGTAATCCGTGATGTCCCAGCCACAGCGCCCCGAAATCACCCGCGCGGCGCGGGTCTTGTTCGCGACGAACTGGTCGGGCGTCCAATAGGCGAAGGGTGGCAGGGTAAATCCGTAGTGGCGGATCATCTCATCCGCTGCCTGCATGATCTGGTTGATGGTCGAGCGTTTCATCCCAGCCTTCTCCCCCGTGGGCCCATTTCCACCATCTAGACCAAGGGGCTTTGCATCAACAAGGCCGTTTTGCGCCAGAACCGCACAGTCAGTGCCGTCCCAGCCCCAGCCAACGCAAGGATATAGGCCGCCCATATGCCCGATGGCCCCATCTGCGCCCAATGCGCCAAGGCATAGCCCAAAGGCAAGGCCACTGGCCAATAGGCGATGGCTGACACCAGTGCTGGCCATGCGGTGTCGGACAAGCCGCGCAAGGATCCCAGCATCGCCGATTGCACCGCATCGCTGATCTGCATGGGTGCGAAGACAAGGAAGATGGCCGCCGCCACGGCCACCACCTCGGGGTCATCGGAGATCAGTCGCGCAATCGCCTCACCTTGCAGCACCAGCACCACCGCAGCGGTCACCAGCCACAGGCCCGCGACCAGCACCGCCGCCAGCGCAATGGGCCGCAGCGCGCCCAGATTCTGCGCCCCGCGTTCTTGCGCCACGCGGATCGCAACCGCCCCCGCCACGCCCAAGGGCAGCATGTACAGCACCCCGCCCACCGACTGCGCCACCTGATTGCCCGCCAAAGCCACGGTGCCAAAGGCCCCAATCATCAATGTCGCCACACTGACCGAGGCAGTCTCGACCACATACATCGCCCCAAGTGGCACGCCTTCGCGGAAGGTCAGGCGCATCTCGCTCAGCGCCACAGTGCGTCGTAGACGCAGACGCCGCATCGATGGAGCGTAACCCCACCACAAAAATGCAGCCCCCAGCGCCATCGTCTCGGCCAGAAACGAGGCGAGCCCCGCCCCCGTCAGCCCAAGCTCCGGCAAAGGGCCGATGCCCCAGATCAGCGCATAGTTCAGCGGCACGTTGATCACCACGCCTAGAAAGGCAAAGGCGGTGCCGAGCCAAGGCTTGTCTGCAGCCTCGAACGCCGACTTGAAGGCGGTCAGGACCGAGAAAGGGATCAGGAAGGCGCAGATCCAGAACCAATAGCCCCGCATCGCGCTGACAACCTCTTCTGGCTGGCCCAAAAGCGGGAGAACAGGCCAAAGCGCGGCCATGAGCAGCGCCGAGCCCACGCCAACCAGCAAACCCAAGGCAAGACCCGACCGCAGGATACCGGGGATCGCAAGGCCTTGCCCAGCCCCCCAAGCAGCACCGATCCGCACCGACAAGGCCGACAAAAGACCATAGATCGCCGCGTAAAACAGCACTGCCACGGCACCTGTCAGCCCGACTGCGGCCAAAGGCACGGGGCCTAAAGGTGCCAGCATGACCGAATCTGTCACCCCGATCAGGGTTGAGGCCGCCAACCCCATCACGATGGGCAAGGCCAAGCCGACGATCCCCGGCACTTCGCGCCAGATCGCCCCGATCAATCCCTGCCCTCGCACTTGCCTCACCCCGTCATTTCGCATACCGTTCGTATGTAAATCCCTAAATCACATACGGATCGTATGTCAACCATGGCCCAGCCCATCCCAACCGCCGCACCGCGCCCGCATGGGCGGGCTGAGGCTGCCGAACAGACCGCCAACCGTCTTGTCACCACAGCGCGCCAAGCCTTCGCCACGCATGGCTTTGCTTATGTCTCGCTGGATGCGCTGGCGGCCGAGGCGGGCGTCACGCGCGGGGCGCTGCACCACCATTTTCAGAACAAGGCGGGGCTTTTCGAGGCCGTCTTTCGCGCCGTTGATGCAGATATTTCCATCCAGTTGGACCGCATCTACGAAGCGGAACCCGATGCATGGGGGGGCCTGACCGCCTGCTATCACGCCTATCTTGATCTTGCGCTGCAGCCTGAAAACGCCCGCATCCTCTTTCGCGACGCCCCAGCGGTGATGGGCGCACGGGCGATGGATATCCTGATGGAGAGCGGCTTCTCGATCATCGTTGAGGAACTGGCCGCGTTGATCGCCGCTGGCCGTCTGCGCCCGCTTGATTCGGTGGCAACTGCCCATCTCCTGAACGGCGCGGTGATGGCGCAGGCGCTGTGGCTTGCGGGCTGCGATGGCGGGACAGAGGCGCAACGTGCCGCCGCCCATGCCGCGCTTGACGCCACCTTTGACGGCCTGACCAAGAGGACGCCTTAGCCCCGCCCCGCCCAATCGCGCACATCATCCTAAAAGGTCGGGTGCCCGGCGCACGAGGCAAGGTCATTGGTGGCATTCCGGGCCGCAATCTCTCGCACCCGCGCGCGGTCTGGCGTAGCGGGCCGTCCCGCCGCGTCAAAGGCCTTCCGAAAGCCAAAGGCGTGCGCGCTGGCCCCGTGGTCGTGCAGCTTCTCATGCCGCGCCACGCCCTCGGCCCAATCGGGGCGCATCTCGCTCCACCACATCACCAGCGGCGGCCAATCGCCCTTGCGGAACCAGGTTCGCCCTTTGGCCAGGGCCTCGGCATGGATACCGGAATAGGTATAGGCCCAGATCGATTCCAGATCGCACCACCATGACAAGGTGGACGGCGCCCAGCCATCACCGAACGGATCCTGCCAGAACCGCGGGAAAACCTGCGGCCCCCAAGCTTCCGGCCCCGGATCGCCCTCATAGCCTGATCGGCCGATCAGACCCTCGGCCCGGTCCACCGCCGCCAGATTGGCGTCATTGCGGTTATGAAAGCCCTGATTGTCCGGGTGTTCAGAGGGGAGGATGAACTGGCCAAAGGTGTAAAGCGCGACTGGCATCAGCCCCGCCCCGCCCAATCGCGCACCGCCTGTCCAAAGGCGGCGAACAAGGGGCGCGAGACCGGGTCATTGGCGGCGTTCCATTCCGGATGCCACTGCACCGCCAGCGTAAAGCCAGGCGCATCCTTGACATAAATCGCCTCAGGCGTCCCATCAGGCGCATGGCCGTCAATCATGATCCGCGCGCCAGGGCGGGCAATGCCTTGGCCATGCAGCGTGTTGGTCATAACCTCATCGGCCCCCATCAGCCGGTGAAACACCCCGCCTTCGCTAAACCGCACCGCGTGGCGCAGGGCAAAGACCTCTTCCAGCGTGCCGTCGGGCGGCATGCGGTGGTTCATCCTGGCCGGCAATTCGCGGATCTCAGGATGCAGGCTGCCACCCATCGCCACGTTGATCTCTTGAAAGCCCCGGCAGATGCCCAAGAACGGCTGGCCGCGGTCAACGCAGGCCCGGATCAAAGGCAGCGTGATCGCATCGCGGTTGCGGTCAAAGGCCCCATGGGCGGGAGTTTCCGGCTCGCCATATTCGGACGGGTGCACATTCGGTTGCCCGCCCGTCAGCAAGAACCCATCGAACGTGTCCAAAAGCTCATCCACCGTCACCAGACGCGGGTCACTTGGCAAGATCACCGGCAAGCAGCGGGCGACCTCGGCGACGGCGATCGAATTGATGTGGCCTGATGCATGCACCTGATAGCGGTCGTTCATCTGGTAGGAGTTCGAGATGATCCCCACCGTAGGCCGTTTCGGGGGCCGTTTTGGCTGTGCCATGGTCAACCTGCTTTTCCTCGTTCCGCGCAGCATAGAAAGGCAAATCCCCAAGGTGAAGCCCTAGACGTGCAGAAATCCGGGTAAAGAAACCTTGGGCGTCAATTCGCTGTAGCAGGGTCACCCAAGGGTGATTTGCATACCCTGTCGCAAGGCCTGCATGGTAGGAGCTGAGTCCTTCCCCTTCAGGAGCCCCGCATGATCCGCACCCTTATCGTCGCCGCCACGCTTCTATCCGCCAGCTTGGCCCTTGCGGAAACCACCGCTGACCCGCACGCGGGGCATCAAATGACCGGGGCCGAGATGCCCGCGACCATGGCCTTCATGCAGGCCAATGCCGCGATGCATGAAGGCATGGCCATTGCCTTCACCGGGAACGCCGATATTGACTTTATTCGGGGCATGATCCCGCACCATCAAGGCGCGGTCGACATGGCGCGCATTGCCTTGGAACACGGCAAGGACCCCGAGGTGCGTAAGCTGGCCGAAACGGTGATCGCCGCACAAGAGGCGGAAATCGCCTGGATGCAGGACTGGCTGGCCAAACACGGGCAATAACCACCCCGCGCAGGCGCTTTAGGGTTGCCCCTGCGCTTTTGGCTTGGGAGCTTGGCCGTTGGCACGTTCCCGCATGGAAATGTAGATCGCGCAGGAAATCAGGATCGCCACGCCAAGGAAGGTGTAGGCATCGGGGAAATCACTGAAGAACAACCACCCCAGCGCCACCGAGGTGATCATCTCGGTATAGGCCAAGGGGGCCAGCAACGACGCCTCGGCGTGGTCATAGGCGCGCACGATCATCAGATGGCCTGAGGTTCCAAAAAAGGCGAGCGCCGCAAGCATCGCCCATTGCGTCGGGCTGGGCCAGACCCAAACCCACCAGATCCCCGCTGACAGGATCAACCCACCCAAAAACGAGGTCTGGAACATGGTCACCATGGCATGTGCCTGGCCCGAAATCGCCCGCGTCATCACGAAATAAAAGGCCAGAGTGACCCCCGCCCCAAACGCCAGCCATGACCCGGGGTTCAACTCGGCAATGCCGGGGCGGATGATGATGAGGGTGCCGATAAAGCCCACGGCCACCGCGATCCACCGACGCGGGCCTACCGCTTCGCGCAGGACAAAGGCCGATAGCACGGTCACGATCAGCGGCTGCACAAAGAAGATCGCCAAGGCGTCGGCAATCGGCAGCCATTTCAGCGACAGGAAAAAGAAGAATGTCGCCGCCACCAGAAAGGCCGCGCGCAAGGTGTGATACCAAGGCCGGTCCGGCCAAAGCGCCTTGGGGCCAGCTATTCGCAAGGCAAAGGGCAGCGTCATCAGCGCGCCAAGCGCCAGGCGCGCCCAGACAACCTGCAAGATCGGCATGCCCTGTTGACCGAGAAACTTTGCAATCACATCAATGCCGGGCAAGACCGCCATGGCCCCCAGCATCAGCGCAACCCCGATGATCGGGCGCTTGACTTGGTTCACGCGCGCATGGCCCCGGCCACGACCGCAGTCGCAGCCTCTAGGGCGCCGGCACCATGCGGAATGGACAGGGCTTGCATCCCCGCCTCCATCACCGCCAGTACGCCAAGGGTCATATGCGCATTCACATGGCCCATATGGGCAACCCGCAGAAACCCGGCACTTTGGGGGTCGTCGGCTGTCGCCATACCCAGCCCAATGCCCAGCGTGACCCCCGCCCGCCCCTCGCACCACTGGCGCAGCGCTTGGCCATCCGGCGCACCCATCCGGGCCGAAGTCACCGCCCGCGCCCGTGACGCAGGGTCATCGATGTTAAGGGCGATGCGGTCATGCCCCTGCCCCCAGGCGACAAAGGCCGCCCATACGGTGCGTGCCAATGTCTCATGCCGGGCCCAGACATTCGGCAGACCCTCCTCATGCACAAGCATGGTCAGCGCCTCGCGCAGGCCATAAAGGTGATGTGTCGGTGCCGTGCCGTGCCAATACTGCCAGAACTCTGGCCCATCAGCACGCGGAGTCCAATCCCAATAGGGCGTGCGCAAATCCGCCTTGCGCCCCACCGCGCGGGCCTTTTCGGAAAACCAGACAAAGCCGATGCCGGGCGGCAGCATCAGGCCCTTTTGGCTGGCCGCAAAGGCCACATCCACGCCCCAATCATCCATTCGGAATTCATCGCACCCCATAGAGGCAATGCAATCCACCGCCAAAAGGGCCGGATGCCCGGCGCGGTCCATCGCCGCCCGCAACGCTGCCACATCGGTCCGGGCCGAGGTGGCCGTGTCAACATGGGTGGTCAGCACGGCAACGATCTGGCCGCCAATATCGGCGCGCAAACGCGCCTCGACACGGGCCATGTCAGGGCCCGAGCTGCGGCCAAAATCCATCACCTCGACATCGACGCCCAAGGCCTGCGCCACATTGGCCCAACCCAAACCAAACACACCCGAGGCCAGCACCAAGACCTTGTCACCGCGCGAGAACAGATTGGTATTTGCCGCCTCCCACAACCCATGACCGTTGCCGATATAGCAGGCCACATTCTGCGCCGTACCGGCCAAGGCCCGCAGGTCAGGCCAAAGTGAGGCGGTCAGCGTGTAAAGCTCGCCTTCATAGATGTTGGGGGCCGCGCGATGCATCGTGCGCTGGATCCGGTCAGGAACCACCGAGGGGCCAGGAATGGCAAGATAGGGGCGGCCATGGGACAGATTGACGGTGGCGGGCATGGCAGCTCCTGTGCGGGCATTCGCAGGCTCAAGGGCTAGCGGCGCGCCCCGGCGCCGTCAACCACCGCAAGTCAGCTGGAACCATCACGCCGGATCAACTGGATGCGCACGAGGGGCGGCCTTCTGGACAGCACCGCCCGCCCCAGCTAGACCTTCCACCCAGACGAGTTGCATAAAAGGCCCTGCGTGACCGACCAAACGCCCTCAAAGAGCCCCCTCTTCCGCCGCTTCTGGCGCGATTACCTCAGGCCAGAGACGGCCATGATTGGGCTGGCCTTTGGGTTGATGCTGATCGAAGGGGCTACGCTTGGCGCCTTGGCCAAGGCGATTGAGCCCTTGTTTGACAAGGTCTTTGCCCCCGGCGGCGACGGCCCGTTGATGGCGGTCGGTCTCTTGATCTTTGGCCTTTTTGCGGTGCGCGGCCTTTCGACCGTCGCCTCGCGCACGGTGATTGCTGCGGTGACCCAAAAGGTCGCCGCTGCCATGCAATCGGCCCTGCTACGCCACCTTCTAACGCTGGAGGGCGCGTTTTTTCAACAAAACGCCCCCGGCGCGCTGATCGAACGTGTGCAAGGTGATACGCTGGCCGTTCAAAACCTGTGGAGCGCCGTTGTCACCGGAGTGGGCCGCGATCTCTTCAGCCTGATCTTTCTCTTTGCCGTTGCCCTGTCGATTGATCCGGTCTGGACGCTGGCCGCCTTGGTTGGTGCGCCGCTTTTGATCCTGCCTTCGCTGGCCGTGCAGCGCTATATCCGGCGCAAAACGACACATCTGCGCGATCAAGCCGGCCTGCGCGCGACACGGCTGGATGAGATTTTCCACGGCATTCAGGCGGTCAAGCTGAACCGGATGGAAGGCTATCAGTCCGGGCGGTTTGACAAGGTGCTTGGCCTCATCCGCCGGGCAGAGGTCAAGATCATGGCCGGCCGCGCCTTGATGCCCGGCATGATGGATATCGTCACCGGCTTTGGCTTTTTCGCCGTCCTTCTGATGGCGGGCAGCCAGATTGCTGGCGGCGAACGAACCACTGGCGAGTTTATGTCGTTTTTCACCGCAATGTCGCTGACCTTTCAGCCGATGCGCCGCTTGGGCGAACTGTCGGGCACGTGGCAGGTGGCGGCGGCCAGTCTGGACCGTATCTATGAGCTGTTCGACACCCAACCCGTGCAGACCCGCCCCGCCACCAGTGCGGCCCTACCCGCGCCGGGCGCGCCCGAGATCCGTTTTGACGCCGTTACCTTTGCCTATGGCGACCAACCCATCCTGCGGGGCTTGACCTTTATCGCACCGGCAGGTGCAACCACGGCGATCGTCGGGGCCTCAGGCGCGGGCAAGTCAACGGTGTTCCAGCTTTTGACCGGGCTCGTGGACCCAACCACCGGCAAAATCCTGATCGGCGGGATTGATACGTCAACCCTTGCGCTACGTGACCAACGCAGCCTCTTTGCCAGCGTCACGCAGGACTCGGCACTTTTTGACGAAACCTTGCGGGAAAACATCGCATTAGGGCAGACCCTTTCAGACGAGGCGCTGCGCGCGGCCTGCCGTGATGCCCATGTTTCCGATTTTCTGCCGCACCTGGCCCAAGGGATCGACACCCCGGTTGGCCCGCGTGGATCGGCCCTATCGGGGGGGCAGCGCCAGCGCGTTGCGATTGCGCGCGCTTTGGCGCAGGACAGGGCGGTTCTTCTTCTGGATGAGGCGACAAGTGCCTTGGACGCGCAATCGGAAGCCTCCGTCGCCGACGCCCTGTCCAAGGCCGCGCACGGACGCACAACGCTGATCATCGCGCACAGACTTGCCACGATAAGGGCCGCAGACCATATCCTTGTGATGGACCAAGGCTGTGTTGTCGAAGAAGGCAAGCATGACGCGCTGATCGCCCGGAACGGCCTCTATTCACGGCTTTATCAGTTACAATTCAAGGGCTAGGCCATGGGCATGACATTGGGCGAAACCGCCTTGGACCGCAGCATTTTTGAAATCACCGGGGCCGATGCCCTGACATTTCTGCAAGGCCTAACCTCAAATGACGTGCTGCCCTTGGCCAAGGCCCCCGGCACCGTCTGGACCGGGCTTTTGACCCCGCAAGGCAAGTATTTGGCGGATTTCTTCGTTGTCAACACGGGCGAAGCCCTTTTGCTGGATGTCAAAGAAAGCTTTGCCCAAGCCACCTTGCGCCGATTGACCATGTACAAGCTGCGCAGCGATGTGGCCTTTGGCCAAAGCGCGCTTATGGCCATTCGTGGGTTGGGCGCAGCCCCAACCGGTGCCCTGCCCGACCCGCGCCATGAGGCGCTTGGCTGGCGGGCCTATGGCACCGAGGCGGGCGCGCCCCAGATCGACTGGGACGCGATCCGCGTCGCCCATGTCATTCCCGAAAGTGGGATCGAGCTGATCCCAGACGACAGCTATCTTCTGGAAAACGGCTTTGAGCGCCTGAACGGCGTGAATTTCCGCAAGGGCTGCTATGTGGGACAAGAAGTCACCGCGCGGATGAAGCACAAAACCGAACTGCGCAAAGGTCTGACGCGGGTGAACATCCAAGGGCAAGCCCCGGTGGGAACCGAGGTTCATGCGTCCGGCAAGGTGGTGGGACGGCTTTTCACCCAAGCGGGGTCCCATGCGCTGGCCCATCTGCGTTTCGACCAAGCCATCGGCGACATGACCGCAGGATCAGCCAAGATCACGCTCGATTGACTGCGCCACCGCCGTCACGCCATGGGCATGAGAATCTCAACTTCCTCCCCTTGCCGCAAGGCCGTGTAAAAGCACGACCGCCGATGGGTGTGACAGGCCGGTCCCTCTTGCGTGACCAAAGCCAATAGGCAGTCCCGGTCACAATCCAAACGCAACTCCACCAGCCGCTGAACATGGCCCGAGGTTTCGCCCTTGGCCCAAAATGCCTGACGCGACCGGCTCCAATAGGTGACATTGCCACTCTCGATCGTGCGGGCCAGACTGGCTGTATTCATCCACGCGAACATCAGCACTTCGCCCGTTTGATGATCTTGCGCGATGCAGGGGATCAGACCATTGGCATCATACTTTAGGCTTGCTGGATCAAATGGCATGGGGTTGGTCCTTGGCGGCGGCTGAAATGCGGCCTATCTCATAGGCAGACGAAGGGGAAGTCCATGGCCGACAGCGACCTTATCAAGCTTTACTCGGGCCGGATTCTTGAACTGGCAGCCTCGATCCCGCATCAGGGCCGACTTTCCGCGCCGATGGGCAGCGCAAAGAAACGCTCGCCCCTGTGCGGGTCCACCGTCATGGTGGATGTGGCGGTTCAAGATGGCCGGATCACCGACTTCGCGCAGGACGTCAAGGCTTGCGCGCTTGGCCAAGCCTCCGCCTCAGTCTTGGGTCGGGTGGTGATCGGCAAAAGCCGCGCCGAGCTTGAGGCCGCGCGGGACAGTTTGCGCGCGATGCTCAGGGACGCAGGCCCCGTTCCTGCCGCACCGTTTGAAGGGTACGAGGTGCTGATCCCCGCGCGCGACTACAAAAACCGCCATGCCTCCATCCTGCTTTCGCTTGAGGCCGCCTGCGAAGCGATGGTCGCGGCTGAAAGCGCTAGGGCATAAAAAAACCGCCGTCACCCTTAAGGGGGTGACGGCGGTCAGGCGCGTATCTGGCATCGGCAGGCCGGGGCTGGCCCTGCGGCGCATCCCTTGGGGACAGATGCGCGGCACCGATGGGCAAAGATCGCAGGCAGAAAGGATCAGAAAGCGCCGGACAGCGTCAGCCCGGCATAAAGCATCACAAACAGCGACAGCACACCGACGGCATCTTCAATCAGCGTGGCGCGCGACCCGTTCACGATTTCGGCAATCTCAGTCAGCATGGCTGTCTCCTGTCCTTGTTGCCGTATTGTTCTCATGCGATTCGACATTCGTCAAGAACTTTATGAGAACATTTGAGAACAAAGGGTGATTTTTCACTTCCAACGGGCCTGCAGCACGGCGACTGGCAGAAATAACAAGGATCAGCCGACAGACAAAAGCCGGATCGCCCGATCCTGATCCAGAAGCCAAAGGAGATTGCGCACGGCCATTCCCCTTGGGCCATCCAGGTTTGGATCATCGGCCAGAAGGCGGCGCGCGTCACTTTGGGCAATGGCCATCAGACCGGCCTGGCGCTCCAGATCCGCGATCCGAAAGCGTGGCAGGCCAGACTGGGCGGTGCCAATCAGATCCCCCGCGCCGCGCATGGCCAAATCTTCCTCCGAGATGCGAAAGCCGTCCTCGGTGTCGCGGATCACGGTCAGCCGTCGTTCGCCGGTTTCAGACAGCGGGGCTTGATACATCAAGAGGCAGGTTGACTCCGCCAGACCGCGCCCAACACGGCCACGCAACTGGTGCAACTGGGCAAGCCCGAAAATCTCGGCCCGTTCAATCACCATGATCGAGGCATTGGGCACGTTCACCCCCACTTCGATCACCGTGGTGGCAACCAGCACCTTCGTGTCACCCGCAACAAAGCGCGACATGGCCAAATCTTTGTCAGCCGGGGCCATCTGCCCATGCACAAGACCCACACAGTCCCCCAAGGCCGCGCGCAGGCTGGCAAAGCGCGCCTCGGCGCTGGCGTAGTCGACCACCTCGCTGTCCTCGACCAAGGGGCAGACCCAATAGGCTTGCCGCCCTTCGGCCACGGCGCGGGCCAGATGACCCACAACCTCATCCATCCGGGTCGAGGACACCAAAACGGTCTTGATCGGCTTGCGACCAGCGGGCTTTTCATCCAGCACCGACACATCCATGTCACCGTAACTGGCCAAGGCAAGGCTGCGCGGAATGGGCGTGGCGGTCATCACCAGCACATCGGCCATCTCGCCTTTGGCCCCTAACTCCATACGCTGTGCCACGCCAAAGCGGTGCTGCTCGTCAACAATGGCAAGGCGCAGATCTTGAAACACCACATCTTTTTGAAAGACCGCATGGGTGCCGACCAAAATGCCGATCTCACCGCGCGCAAGTGCTGCAAGCTTGGCCGCCCGCTCGCCGCCCTTGTCGCGGCCCGTCAATATCTCAAGCCGCACACCGGCGGCGGCGGCCAACGGGGCAAGCCCCTCATGATGCTGGCGGGCCAGAATCTCGGTTGGGGCCATCATGACCCCCTGCCCGCCCCCCTCGACGGCGATCAAAAGCGCAAGGAAGGCCACCAGCGTCTTGCCCGCGCCAACATCGCCCTGCAAAAGCCGGTTCATCCGCAAGGGGCTTTGCATATCCAGCGCGATTTCACCGACCGCGCGGGTTTGGGCGGCCGTGGGGGAATAGGGAAGGTTTTTCAGAACTTTGGCCTGAAGCGCGCCAGTGCCCCGCGTTGCCTGCCCCTTGGCGCGGCGCAACTGGCTGCGTGCCAAGGCCAGTGTCAGTTGATGGGCGAAAAGCTCATCATAGGCCAGACGCTGCCGTGCGGGGGCGGTAAAGGCCAGATCAGCCGCGCCTTGCGGCGCATGGGCCGCATGCAGCGCCTCGCGCCAAGCTGGCCAGCCCTCACGCGCCAAAAGTGGGCCGTCAATCCATTCGGGAATCTCGGGCGTGCGATGCAGCGCACCTTCGGCCGCCTTGGCCAAAACGCGTTGCGTCAGCCCCGCACCGAGCGGATAAACCGGCTCCCATTCAGGCAGATCCTTGGCCTCATCGGGACGCAAGACATGGTCGGGGTGGACGATTTGTGCAATGTTATCAAAAAGCTCCAACTTTCCGGACACAAGGCGACGCTGGCCGGTGGGCAAAAGTTTTTGCAAATACTCCGCACGCGCATGAAAAAACACCAGCTGAAACTCGCAGCCCGCATCGCGCACCAGCACCCGATAGGGTCGTCCCTTTTGTCGCGGCGGGAGATGCAGACCAACCTCAACCTCGACAGTCACGGTTGTGGGAGCCACCACCTCACGGATGCTGGCCTTACGGCTTCGATCCATGGTCGAGTGGGGCACGAGATAAAGCAGGTCTTTCGGCTTGGCCACGCCCAGCGCGGCAAAGGCCTGCGCGGTTTTGGGCCCCACGCCGTCCAGCGTTTCCAAATTGGCGAACAGGGGAAACAGGGCCTCGGGGCGCGTCATCCGGCGCTTGCCATGTCAAGCCATGCCTCTTCGGTCAGGATGGTGATACCCAACCGCTCAGCCTCTTTCGCTTTGGAACCCGCACCGGGGCCCGCCACCAGAAAATCGGTCTTGGCGCTGACCGACCCTGCCACTTTGGCCCCCAAAGCCTCGGCCCGGGCCTTGGCTTCGGCGCGGGTCATGCGTTCAAGCGTGCCGGTAAAGACCACGGTCTTGCCAGCTAACGCACTGTCACCTTTGGGCTTTTCGACTGGCTGGGGGTCAAGCTGGGCCACCAGTGCATCAATCGCGGCGCGTTCGGCGGGGTTTTGAAAGGCTTCGGTCAACGAGGTGGCCAAGACCTGCCCCACCCCATCAATCGCCGTCAACTCATCCCAATCGGGCGTGCCAGGCCGGGCGGCGGTCACGGCCGCCTCAAAAGCGGGCCAGCTGCCGTAATGGCGCGCCAAAAGCCCCGCCGCTGCCTCACCCGCGTGGCGGATGCCAAGGGCGAAAATCAACCGATCCAGCCCGATGCGGCGCTTGGCCTCAATCGCGGCAAACAACTTGACGACCGAGGTCTTGCCATAGCCGTCGCGGTTTTCCAGCCGGGCCAGCTGCGCACTGTCGCGCGCCGCGAGGGTGAAGATCTCGGCGGGGGTTTTGATGGGCAAGAGCCGGTCATGAAAAAACATCTCGATCTGTTTGGCGCCCAGACCTTCAATGTCAAACGCACCGCGGGATACAAAATGCTTCAGCCGTTCGATGGCTTGCGCGGGGCAGATCAACCCGCCGGTACAGCGGCGCACCGCATCGCCCTCGGCGCGGTGCGCCTCAGACCCGCATTCGGGGCATCGGGTTGGGAAGGTAAAGGGCTGGGCATCCGCCGGCCGCTTTTCCAGATCAACATCGTTGATCTTGGGAATGACATCCCCGGCGCGGTAAACCTGCACCCAGTCGCCCAGCCGAATGTCTTTGCCGCCACGAATCGGGTTGCCTTTCGAATCCCGGCCCAGGATGTAATCTTCGTTGTGCAAGGTGGCGTTCGAGACCACAACGCCACCCACCGTGACCGGGGCAAGCCGGGCGACAGGAGACAAGGCGCCCGTTCTGCCAACCTGAATGTCGATGCCTTCAAGCCGCGTCCAGGCCAGCTCGGCTGGGAACTTATGCGCAATCGCCCAGCGCGGTGTGGTGGAACGGAACCCAAGACGCGCCTGAAGCGCCAGATCGTTCACCTTGTAGACCACGCCGTCAATGTCATAGCCCAAGCTGGCGCGCTGCGATTCAATGCTGCGATAATGCGCCAAAAGCGCGTCAGTCGTGTCGGCCAGAATGGTCAAGGCGTTGGTCTTGAACCCCATCGCTTGCAGCCGCTGAATCGCGCCAAACTGGCTGTCGGCCAAAGGTGCCGACAGATCGCCCCACGCATAGGCGAAGAAGCGCAAGGGCCGCGCGGCGGTGATGCTGGCATCCAACTGGCGCAAAGACCCGGCCGCGGCGTTGCGGGGGTTGGCAAAGGGCTTGTCCCCTTTGTCCGCCTGCCGGGCGTTCAGGGCGGCAAAATCGGCGTGGGACATATAGACCTCACCACGCACTTCCATCACATCAGGCGCGCCGCCAAGGGTCTGGGGAATGTCCAGGATTGTGCGCGCATTGTCAGTGACATTTTCACCCACCGCGCCATCGCCGCGTGTGGCGGCTTGTACCAGAACGCCGCCCTCATAGCGCAGCGATAACGAGAGACCGTCAATCTTTGGTTCCGCTGTAAAGACCAGCGTGCCAGCATGACCCAGAAAACTGCGGACGCGGTCGATGAAGTCGGTGACATCGCTATCCTCAAAGGCGTTTTCCAGCGACAGCATCGGCACGGCATGGGTGATCTTGCCAAAGCCCATGCCCGGCACTGCGCCCACCTGATCTGACGGGCTATCCACCCGTTTCAACGCCGGAAACCGCGCCTCGATCGCCGCATTGCGCCGCTTCAGCGCGTCATAGGCCGCATCCGAGATTTCGGGGGCGTCCAGCGTATGATAGGCGCGGTTGGCCTGCGCCAGCGCTTGTGCCAGACGGGCAAGCTCAACAAGGGCCTGGCCCTCGGTCAGCGTGTCGACATCGCTTAGCCCGGTCATCCTGCGCTCCTTCATGCGCTGCCTAAGTTATGAGGCAGCGCAGGAAAGGTCTAGGCCAGTCAGGCAGACGCCGCCATGTTTGGCACCACCGCCGCCGCCGGTTCGCGCAGCACATAGCCCCGCCCCCAGACAGTTTCGATATAGTTCTGCCCACCCGTCGCCTCGGCCAACTTCTTGCGCAGCTTGCAGATAAAAACATCGATGATCTTCAGCTCTGGCTCATCCATGCCGCCATAAAGGTGGTTGAGGAACATTTCCTTGGTCAGCGTCGTGCCCTTGCGCAGGGACAACAGCTCGAGCATTTGGTATTCCTTACCCGTCAGATGCACCGTCTTGCCGGCAACATCCACCGTCTTGGCATCGAGGTTTACATGCACCGCCCCCGTCCGAATGATCGATTGGCTGTGCCCTTTGGACCGGCGGATGATGGCATGGATTCGCGCCACCAACTCTTCGCGATGAAAGGGTTTGGTCAGGTAGTCATCGGCACCAAAGCCAAAGCCCTTGATCTTGCTGTCCGTGTCATCGGCACCTGACAGGATCAGGATCGGGGTTTCGATCCGTGCAAGGCGCAACTGGCGCAACACCTCATGGCCGGACATATCGGGCAGGTTCAGATCCAATAGGATCAGATCGTAGTCGTAAAGCTTCGCCAGATCGATCCCGTCCTCGCCCAGATCGGTGCAAAAGACGTTCAGATTGGCATGGGTCAACATCAACTCGATACTGCGCGACGTCGTGGGATCGTCTTCGACCAGAAGGATACGCATTGTTCAAAACTCCGTCACAGGCATCTTCGTTAACAACCTTGGCGGCCAATGGTTAACGTGTGGTTACTCTGCCAGAACGAAACCGGAAAACAATCTAAAGTTGTCTGTATTTTTGCAAGGTGGTCACCCGCAGGGCCTTGTCGCCATGGCGAGCAATCGCATCGCGCCACAGGTTGAACTCTTCCTCCGACAGCGCATAACGCTCCAGCGCCTCGGCCAAGGTGATCAGGCCGAAAACCACGGCCTTGACGACAATCGCCTTGCGGCTGGCCACCCAGCGACCTGTGTTGGCTGGCGGCAGGTCGGCGCGGGTCAGGATACTGCCATCCGACAAGGTCACCTGTCGCGGACCATCAACGCGTTTGAGAAACATGGGCTCTCCGTTTTCAATTGCGCTCAAGATGACCGGACGTCCTTAACTGATCGTGAAGCCAGGGGTTGAGACTGCACAGCATTTTCCTATATTGCGCAACAACAGCCGTCGTTGCGCAGCCCCCTAAGGATCTGCCCCACCCCCCGAAAGTTGCCCATATGCTTGACCAGAGGCTCAACTCGCTTGGCATGCCCAAACCGCCTTCGCAGACCCGCGTCGTGGTCGCCATGTCGGGTGGTGTGGATTCGTCGGTGGTGGCGGCTATGCTGAAAGACGAAGGCTATGACGTTGTGGGCGTCACCTTGCAGCTTTATGACCATGGCGCGGCCTTGGCCAAAAAGGGGGCCTGCTGTGCGGGGCGTGACATTCATGATGCGGCCCGGGTCGCCGAGGCAATGGGCTTTCCGCATTACGTGCTGGATTATGAAAACACCTTTCGCGAGGCGGTGATCGAAGAGTTCGCCGATGCCTATCTTTCAGGCGCAACCCCGGTGCCTTGCATCCGCTGTAATGAGCGGGTGAAGTTCAAGGACCTTTTGGCCACCGCCAAGGACCTGAACGCCGATTGCATGGCCACAGGTCATTACATCCAGCGCAAGATGGGGGCCGGGCCAGAACTGCACATGGCCACGGACGCAAACCGCGATCAAAGCTATTTCCTGTTCTCGACCACGCCCGAGCAGCTGTCTTACCTGCGCTTTCCCTTGGGGCATCTGGGATCAAAGGCAGAAACCCGGGCCTTGGCGGCGAAATACGGGCTGGCCGTGGCGGACAAGCCCGATAGTCAGGACATCTGTTTTGTGCCCAACGGCGACTATGCGGCCGTGATCGAAAAGCTGCGCCCCGGTGCGGCGGATCCGGGCGATATAGTTGACATGGCCGGGACTGTGGTGGGCCAACATCGCGGCGTGATTCATTACACCATTGGTCAGCGCAAGGGTCTGGGCATCGGCGGTTTGGAAGAACCGGTCTATGTGGTGCGCCTTGAGCCTGAGACGCGGCGCGTGGTGGTGGGGCCGAAGACGGCTTTGTCAACCCGTATGATCCCGATCCGAGAGATAAACTGGCTAGGGGATGCGCCCTTTGACAGCCAGTCTGAATGGCACATGAGCGTCAAGGTCCGCTCCACCCGACCGCCGCGCCCGGCGGTGATCCGGCCTTTGTCGGCAACCGAGGCAGAGGTGGAACTGCTGGACCCCGAAGATGGCGTGTCCGCAGGGCAAGCCTGCGTGTTCTATGCCCCAGAAGGCAGCCGGGTGTTGGGCGGCGGCTGGATCTGGCGCGGGCGGTAAGGCCCCAAAAACCTTCCAAGGTTTTTGCAATTTTCTGCAGAGAAAATTGAAAGGTCAGATCGCCGCAAGCACCGCGCGCGCTGCGCGCAAGCCGGGCGCATCGCCACCCTGCCCCAGCCGCTGCATCGTGACCTGCATCGCCTGTTTCTGGCCGGACGGGTCGGCCAGCACCGCCTCAAGCGCGGGCGCAATCAGATCAGGCTGGCAGCGCGCGCCGATAAACTCGGGCACCACGCGGGTTTCTGACACAAGGTTCACCAAGGTGACCGTATCCACGCGCGCGGCGCGGCGCATCAGCCACAGCGTAAGGCGGTTCATGTCATAGGCGATCACCATCGGGCAATCGTTGGCGGCCAGTTCCAAAGACACCGTGCCCGAGGCGGCCAGCGCCACATCGGCCATGGCAAAGGCTGCGCGTTTCAGGGTGGCATCGGTGATGATCTGCGGTGCCACCGCCCAATCTCGGGTCAGCTCTCGCACAAGGGGCTCCACCCCGCGCAGGGTGGGCAGGGCAACCCGCAGCTTGGGGTGATGGGACTTGAGCCGCGCGACAGTGGCCCCAAAGACGGGGCAAAGCCGCGTCACCTCGCCCTTGCGGCTGCCCGGAAGGGCCAGCAGAAGCGGCCCCTCGCCCGCGATCAGCGCGCGTTCTTCGGGGCTGGCCAACGGTTCACTGACCACCGGGTGGCCAACAAAATCGCAGGTCATGCCCGCCGCCTGCATATAGGGCGGCTCAAAGGGCAAAAGCGCCAGCACATGATCGATGTGACGCGCCATCTTGGCCGCCCGTCCGGGGCGCCAGGCCCAGACCGAGGGCGCGACATAGTGAATGGTGCGCGTGTTGGGGCGAGATTGCTTCACCTCGGCCGCTACCCGCAGGCAGAAATCGGGGCTGTCGATGGTGATCAGCGCGGCAGGTTGCGCGGCCAGCACATCGGCGGCAGCCTCGGCAATCCGGCGCTTCAAGGCGCGGTATTTCGGCAGAACCTCGACCAGCCCCATGATGGACAGCTCTTCCATCGGGAACAGGCTGACCATGCCTTCCGCCTGCATCAATGGCCCGCCGATGCCATGGAACGCCACCCCTGGCGACAGGGCTTTCAGCCCTGCCATCAGCGCCGCCCCAAGCCGGTCGCCCGAGGGTTCTCCCGCAATCAGGTAAAGCTTCAGCGCGCCCACAGGAACAGGCCCTGCGCGGCGGCCTCGGACTGCATGGCCGGCAGATCAATGCAGATCACCCCACCCGCAGCCCAGGCAATGCCGCCCAACCCGGCGGCAGCGGCGTTGCGCACCGTTTGCACGCCCAAGGCAGGCAGATCGATGCGGCGATCTTGGGCGGGCTTTGGGGCCTTGTAGAACAAGCCCTTCACCGGGCGCAGGGCGGCCGGGATTTGCGCCACAAACCCCAGCATGGCATCTGTCCCCGGCAAGGCTTCCACGGCAAGGCACAAGCCCCCAGCCACAACGCAGCCTTGGCCGACATCCACCGCACCCAACGCCGCCACGATCGCCTCGGCACGGGCGGCATCCTTTTCATCCTGCGGGCCGATGGTGCCAGCATAAACGCCCGGCCCCGGCACCAGATGTGGGGCAATCTCGGCCACACCTTTCAGCGAAAAGCCCGCCTCGGCAAAGATCGCCAGAACCTCGCGCAGGGTGGCATCATCGCCCTGCGCCATTGCAGCCAAAAGCCGGGGCACCATGGTGGCGGTGGCAGGATCAAAAAGCGACGGGTCAAGTCGCGGGCGCTGCACCGCGCCCGCAAAGCAAACCTCGGTCACGCCCTGATCTTCCAGCCAGCGCAGGAATAGGGCCAGCCGTTCGACGCGGAAACTCTGGTCCGGCGTCACGCCCGCAGGCGAAAAGCCATCCAAAGCGCAGATCAATGGGCGGTCTGCCAAAGCGGCCAACAGGGCTGCGGGCAGCCCCCCTGTCCCGGCGATGATCGCCAGCTTGGTCATTTCGGCGTCAGGAAGTTGCGGTCCGACGCGCCAAGGATAAAGTCGGTCATCTCACGGACGTAAGGACTGTCGGTTTCCTCGGCCAGCCTGCGCGCGCGGTCCAGGAACGACCCCTCACCCTGTGCCAGCATCTGAAAGGCGGCACGCATGGCGGTGATATCGGCGCGCTCCACCCCCCGGCGTTTCAGCCCGACAAGGTTAAGCCCGTCCAAGATTCCGCGCGGGCCTTGGACAAGGCCGTAGGGCAGAACGTCATTGGTCACCATGGTCAGCGCGCCAATGATCGCCCCCTGCCCGATACGGACAAACTGGTGAATTCCCGACAGGCCGCCGATGATCACGTCATCGCCAATCTGGCAATGGCCCGCGATGGCGACCTGATTGGCCAAAATCACCCGGTTGCCGACATGGGCGTCATGGCCGATATGCGCGCCCGTCATCAACAGGCAGTCATCCCCCACCGAGGTCAGCCCGCCACCGCCTTCGGTGCCGGTGTTCAGCGTCGCCCCTTCACGGATCCGGCAGCGCGCGCCCACGGTCAGCCGGGTGCGTTCGCCCCTGAACTTCAGATCCTGCGGAATTTCACCCACCGTGGCGAAAGGAAACACCACCGTCTCTTCGCCAATCTCGGTCCAGCCGGTCACAACGGCATGCGATTTCAGTGTCACGCCGCGATGCAACACCACCTCGGCCCCCACCAGACAGAACGGACCGATCTGGCACTCGGGCCCGACGGTCGCGCCCTCCTCGACAAAGGCCGAGGGGTGGACAACAGCAGAGGGATGGATGGCCATGGGTCAGGCCTTCGGGACGTCGAACATGGCCATGAATTCAGCCTCGCAGGCAAGCTCACCATCGACCATGGCGCGGCCGGCGAATTTCCAAACCCGGCCCCCACCGCGCAGGGCGGTCACATGCAATTCCAGCACATCGCCGGGCACCACTTTGCGGCGGAACTTCACCGCATCGACGCCCATGAAGAACACATTGGCATTCTTGTCGACCAGATCCATCGACAGACCCACCAGAATGCCCGAAGTCTGCGCCATGGCTTCGATGATCATCACGCCGGGAAACACCGGCATGCCCGGGAAATGGCCCTGAAACTGCGGCTCGTTGAAGGTGACATTCTTGATGCCGATACAGGACTTGTGCACATGGATGTCGCGCACCTTGTCCACCAAGAGGAACGGATAGCGGTGTGGGATGATGCGCTGGATCAGCGCCAGATCGGCGGAAAGCGGGGCGTCGGTCATGCTGTCTCCTCGGGTGGGGCGCGGCGCGATGGCCCCAAGTCTTGTCGATTGACACTCTGACTAGCAAGGCCCGCGCCGCGAGACAAGCCGGGCGGGTCTTAAGGCGTGCCGGGGGTCAGTCGGCCCTCGTTCATGGCGGCATCAAGCTGCGTGATGGCCGCATCGGTGATGTCGATGTTCTCAAACCCGACGAACACCGCCCGGCTGTCAATGATCGCCACCGCGCCGCGCGCCGCCATCACCTCGGCCAAAATCGGGCGGGCCACCTCCAAAAAGCGCTGGCGATCGCTGTCGAAACGCCGTTGCAACTCACGGGTCTTGGCGTCTTGGGCCTTTCGGATGCCTTCCACCTTTTCATTGAACGCCTCGGACAGGGGCGCGAACTCTTCACGCGGGATCGCAGCACGTCGGCGTGTCAGCTCTCTCTCCTCGGCCTCAAGCGCGGCCTCAATCTTGCGATTCTCATCGATCAGCGCCTGCCTTTCGGCATCCTGGCGGGCGATGACGGCCTGGCCAAAGGCCGAACCCGAGAACAAGCGTTCATCGTCAAGGGTCAGGATCGCGGTCATCGGGGGCGCAAGCGTTACAGCCTGAGTCGGCGCATCTTTGGCAACGCTCTCTTGTGCCGCGCCGGGCCGGCCAAACAGGCACAGCGCGGCGCAGGCGAGGGCAAGAACCAGACGCATCAGAACTTCGTCGAGATGGTCAGATCGAAGTTTTGCTCTTTGTCGTAGGTCTCTTTGCGCAGCGTCTTGGAGAAGTTAAAGCGCAAGGGACCAAGCGGTGTATCCCACAGAACTGATACCCCGATCGCAGAGCGCAGCTTGGCGGAATCGTCGATAATGTTGTCATCGGTGCCTACTGTGTTGTCCAGTCCCCAGACCGACCCAATATCCAAGAAGGCCCCGCCCTTGATGCCATATTCCTCGGGCAGGCCCAGCGGGAAATCGGCCTCAAACCGGGCGACTGCAAAGAGGTTGCCACCCAGCGCGTCCTCGTTGTCCGCCTCCTCATCGCGCGGGCCGATGCCATTGCCTTCAAAACCACGGATCTTGCCGTTGCCGAAATACCGGTCGGTGACGCGGCTGGTGTAACTGCCCGCCGTGGCGACCGCGCCACCTTCGAAAATGGCGCGCAGCGTGACTTCCTCATTCAGGATCTTGGTTTCGGCCACAGCCAAAGCCTCGGTCTTGAGGAATTTCACATCGCCACCCAAGCCCGCGAAATCTTGGCTAAAGCGCAACAGAATGCGGTTGTTGGGGTTCAAACCGCCGATCTTGTTGTCGTAGGAATAGGCATAACCAATTGAGGAACCGATCGGAGAATCCTGGGCACCCTCGTCCAAAAGGATCTGTGAGGAGTTTTCAGACACATTCTTAAGCTTGTCCGAGAACAGCCGATAGCGCAGTTCCAATCGGCCAAAATCGCTGATCGGGAATTCCAGCGCAGGCGAAATCGCAAGCGATTGGGTGTCATAGAAGGCATTGGCATTATCGCTGGTGCGATAAAAGGCACCAAACTTCAAACGCAAGTCGCGGCCCAGAATTGCGGGTTCGACGAAGTTGATCGAACTGTCCACGGTGTCAGCGCCAGTGGTGAGATCGATCGCCACCTTCTGACCACGGCCAAGGAAATTATTCTCCGAGAAACCAAGGGTCAGACCCGCGCCTGAATTGACGCTGAAAGACGCGCCGATGTTCAAGGACCCGGTCGGTTGCTCCTCGACATCAACATTGACCACCACCCGCTCACCGTCACTGCCGGGGGCGGCTTCGACATTGGCATTGCCGAAATAGCCCAAGGCGCGGATGCGTTCGGCGGCCTGCCGGATTTCGCGTGGGTTGAAGGGGTCGCCCTCGGCGGTGCGGAACTGGCGACGGATCACCTGATCAAGGGTGGTGGTGTTGCCTTCAACGTCGATGCGCTCAACAAACACCCGCTCACCACGCGACAGCACAAATTCGATTTCCAAGGTCTGATCGCGTTCGTTGCGGGTCAGAACCGGCTCAACACGTACAAAGTTCAGGCCCTTGTTCAAAGCCAGCGTTTCCATGCGCGCAATGTTGTTTTCAATAAGTGCGGGCGAGTAGACCACACCCGTACGCAGACGCTGGACGTCAATAAACTCTGCCTCGTTCAGACCTTCGATGGTTGAGACCGTGCTGACAGAGCCGATGCGATACTGCTGGCCCTCGCGCACGGTGATGGTGACAAAACTGGCATCACGTTCGGCAGCCAGTTCTCCCGTGGCGTCCAGCACCTCGATGTCGATATACCCTCGCGAGAGGTAGAAATCGCGCAAAAGCTGCTTGTCCAATTCCAGCCGCTCGGCGACAAAGGTGTCGCGCCCGATGATCTGGCGCAAGAGGCCCGCCTGTTTGGTTTCCAGAACCTGCCGCAGGCGGCGGTCGGAATAGACGCGGTTGCCGACAAAGGACAAACGCTCCACCTCAACCGGCTTGCCTTCGTTGATCTCAAACACAAGATCGACGCGGTTGTCAGACCGGCGGATGATCTTGGGATCAACCGTGGCCGCCAAACGGCCCTCAACCCGGTAAGCCTCGGCGATGGCGGCAGCATCAGCCTCGGCAGTAGCGGGGTTGTAGACGTTGCGCGACTTGGATTGCAAAAGCCCCAGCAGAGCTTCATCCTTCAGGCGCTTGTTGCCCTGCAGATCCACCACGTTGAGCATTGGCAATTCTTTGACGACAATCTTCAGCGTGCCGCCCTGAGGCAGAAATTCGACCGTTTCAAACAGACCAGAGTTCACGATGCGCTGATAAGCGTCGTTCAACTGACCCGCGTTAAGCGTCTGGCCGCGACCGATTCCCGCGTAAGACAGAACGGTGGCGACATCGACGCGCGCATTTCCTTCAATGGCCACATCCGAAAAGCTGTAGCTTTGGGCGAGAGCCGGTGTAAAGAACGGCACGGAAATGACTGTTCCGCATAGCAAAATCGCTAATGCCGCCGGACGCACGAATCCCTTCAAGCCCGGCCTGCCACCGTCTTTCGCATCTGCAAAATTCCGCATCGCCAGCCCCCGGGTGTCACAAAAAGATGTGATCCTGCCTAGCTTGAAGCGCAGGGCTTGTCAAAAGGCCAAAGGTAGATCGCGCAGCTTCAGCGGCGCTTTGGATGCGACATTTTCATGCAAAGGCCAAGGCTGCGTTCTGCACGCATGAACCGAGCCTGTCAGGTGGATCAGGGCTGGAGGATTGCCGATCCCAAGAAGGCACCGGCCAAAAGACCAACAAGCACAGTGCCAAGAGTGAAGAGACGGTCGGCATTCAGCCAGACCAGAAAGGAAACGGCCTCATAGCCCTTTACGACGGCATCCATCTTTTCGCCCTTAGATCACGGTGGTGAGCCGACAGGATGCCCATCGAGTGTGGCCGTTTTCGGGCAAAACCATGCCCATGGGGCGGCATTAGCCCTTAGGGGCAGGTCACGTCATTGGTCAGCGCATAGGCCATGAAGCCCAAGACGATGATCAGCCCCATCGTCATCAGCACCTTAAGCGCCCCGTCAGGCGGTGGGCGGCGGAACACGGCCTCATAGGCGTGAAACACCAGATGGCCGCCGTCCAGAACCGGGATCGGAAACAGGTTGATCAGCCCAATACCCAAGGACATCACCGCCAGCATCGTGATGTAATATTCCAACCCTTGCGTCGCCGCCTGCCCCATCACCTGCGCCATCCCGATGGGGCCAGAAATGTTGCACGAGCTGATGGTGCCCGTGACCACGTTCCACAAACCCGACAGCGAGGTAACACCCGCAAACCATGCGTTTTCCACCGCAAGACCCAAGGCTTCGAACAGGCCGGGCCGGCGCAGTTCAGGCTCAAACAACAGCCCCCCCGTCAGCCCGATCAGCCAGCGGGTTTCAAACCCTCCCTCAGCCTTGGGCAGGTCGCGGCGGTTGGGGGTGATCGTGATGTCAAAGACAGTGCCCTTGTCGCTGCCATCCGCGCGCCAAATTGTCAGCGGCACCGGCGCGCCTGCCAGCCCTTCGACGATGGGGGGCAGCTGGCCAAAGGCGGTGACGGGCTGGCCATTGGCGGCAAGGATCACATCGCCTTCGGCCAGACCCGCCGCAATGGCGGCGGATTTCAGCTGCACCGAGGCGACCAGCGGCGGCATCGGATGGGCGGCAGTCACCATCTGCTCGCTCCCATCGCGCAAAATGCGATAGTCAACGCTGGCGGCCGCCGGCAAGTCGCGCGCGGCCACCAGATAGCTTTCCAGATCCGGCGTCTCGACCCCATTCAAAGCCAGCACCTGATCACCCGGAGCCAAAGGCTGAACCGCCCCCGGCAGCGTCGCGACTGTGCCGATCACCGGGCGCTCGGTTGCGACCCCGGTCCACAAGATCAGGCCCCAATACACCACCAGCGCGAGGATGAAGTTAAAGATCGGCCCCGCCGCCACCGTGGCCGAGCGCGCCCAAAGCGGCGCGCCGTGCATAGTGTGGCGCTTTTCGTTCGCCGAAAGCCCGGCAATCGCAGCAGCATCCTTGCCCGAGGCCGCGTCAGAATCGCCTTTGAATTTCACATAGCCGCCCAAGGGAATCGCCGCGATCTGCCACTGCGTGCCGCGCCGGTCGGTGCGGTTGAACAGCACCGGGCCAAAGCCAAGGCTGAACACTTCGGCATGGATACCGCTCCACCGGCCCACGATGTAGTGGCCGTATTCATGGACAAAGACGATAATGCCGATGGCCAGAATGAAAAAGGCCAGCGTCCAAACAAAGCCGCCCGTGCCCAGCACCGTCGCCAAAATGTCCACTAGCCGATCCTTATCTGTTGGGCCAACTCACGGGCCCGCACCCTTGCGAGATGGTCCATCGCCAGAACATCTTCAAGGCTTTGCGCGGCATTTCCAAGGCGGGTTTCCGCCGAAAGGCGGTCAAGCGTCGCCTCAACCAACCCAGCCATCTGCATAAACCCGATATGGCCTGCGATGAACTGATCCAGTGCAATTTCCTTGGCCGCATTGAACGCCGCCCCTGCAAGGCCGCGCACCTCCATCACATCGCGCGCAAGCCGCAGCGCGGGATAGCGCGTCTCATCCGGCGCGCGGAAGGTCAGTTTGCCCAAGGCGGCAAGGTCCAGTTTTGCCACCGGCAGGGGCTGGCGCTGAGGCCAGTTCAAGGCATAGCCGATCGGATGGCGCATGTCCGGCGTGCCGAGATGCGCCATCACCGCGCCATCGGTGAAGCCGACCATGGAATGGATGATCGATTCGGGGTGAATGATCACCTCGATCTGATCGGGACGAACGCCAAAAAACTCACGTGTCTCAATGATTTCCAGAGCTTTGTTAAACATCGACGCCGAATCGATGGTGATCCGCGCGCCCATCGCCCAATTCGGGTGCGCCAAGGCCTCGGCCACCGTGGCATGGGCCAGACGCTCCAGCGGCCAATCGCGCAGGGCCCCGCCCGAGGCGGTGAGGATGATGCGGTCAAGCGCGGTCAGATCCTCGCCCACAAGGGCCTGAAAGATCGCCGAATGTTCGCTGTCCACCGGCAAAATGGTGGCCCCATGCACGCGGGCGGTCGCCAAAAGCAACTCCCCCGCCGTGACAAGGCTTTCCTTGTTGGCAAGGGCCAGTGAGGCCCCATGCGCCAAAGCGCGCATGCCTGGCACAAGGCCAGCGGCCCCGACGATGCCGCTCATCACCCAATCGGCGGGGCGGTCGGCGGCCTCGGCAACCGCCTGCGCCCCAGCGGCGGCGTGAACGCCACTGCCTGCGAGCGCTTGGCGCAATGCGGGCAGGTTCTCTTCATGTGCCGTCACCGCAATCTCTGCCCGCAGAATCAGCGCCATTTCCGCCAGCCGGGACACATTATGCCCGCCCGTCAAAGTGACCGTATGAAACGCATCCGCCCCGCCCATGCGACAAATCAGGTCAAAGGTGCTTTCCCCGATCGAGCCGGTCGCGCCAAAGATCGAGATGCGACGCATCGGTCAGCCCTTCACAAGAGGAAACAGCGGAACCAAGACATGCAGCGCCGCCGTCGTGATCGCGGCAAAGGCCAAGGCGTCGAACCGGTCCAACAGACCGCCATGGCCGGGGATCAGATTGGAACTGTCCTTGACCCCGGTGCGCCGCTTGATTGCACTTTCGGCGACATCCCCCATCTGACCGGCAAAGGCCACAAAGGGCGACGCCCACAAAAGATGCCACGCCCCATACCCTGCCGCCCAAAAGCCATAGCCCACGGCCACGGCACCCAGCCAACCCGCCATCGTGCCAGACCATGTTTTCTTGGGGCTGATGGCAGGCCAGAACTTCGGCCCCCCCATGATCCGCCCGGCAAAATAGCCCATCACATCGGACACGATCACCACCCCAAAGACCCACAGAACCGGCGCAAGCCCAACGCTTTCGCGCAGCATCACAAGGCAAAGACCCATGGCCATGATGACAAGCGCATAGCCAAAGAACATCTTGCGCTTGGTGTTTTGAATCATCGCACCAGCCACCGCAGGCACCAAAAGGCCCGCCAGCATCCAAGGTGAGGGCGACCACAGGTTGACCGCCAGCATCCCTGCCGCAAGCGAGCCCAGCCACAGCGACAGATCGCGCCCGGGATCGGCGGTCATCCGCGCCAGTTCCCACATCATGCCGCCCGTCAACGCCATGACCAACAAGGCAAAGGGCGCGCCCCCCAGCCAAACCTCAACACCGCCGATCACAATCATCACAATCGCCGACAAGACGCGCGGCCGAAGGTCACCCCAATCCACTTTGCCCGCTGCGCCTTCGCCTGCACTCATGCCGTGATAACCCCGCCAAAGCGCCGCTCGCGCCGACCAAAGCGGTCGACGATCTCGGCCAGATGCTGGGCCGTAAAGTCGGGCCACAGCGTTTCGGTGAATTCATACTCGGCATACGCCGCCTGCCAAGGCAGAAAGTTTGACGTCCGCGTCTCTCCCGAGGTGCGGATCACCAGATCAGGGTCGGGCAGATCGGCCGTATCAAGGTGCTGGCCGATCAGGTCATCCGTAATCTGGTCCGCCAACAGGCGCCCTTCGGCCACGGCGCGCGCAATATCCCGCGTGGCACGGGTGATTTCGTCACGCCCGCCATAGTTGATGGCCACGGTCAGGTTCAGCCGGTCAAAGGTCGCGGTCCGGGATTCGATCGAGGTTTGTAGCCGCTTGAGCCGAGGGTTCAGCATCGACCGATCCCCGATAAAGCGCATACGCACCGATTCGGCGGCCATGCGGTCTGCCTCTCGCTCGATATAGCGCGAGAAAAGGGCCATCAGGCCAAGGACCTCTTCAGTGGTGCGCTTCCAGTTCTCGGTCGAAAAGGCATAGATGGTCAGCCATTTGATCCCGAGATCCGGTGCCGCGCTCACGATTTCCTTCACCCGTTCGGCGCCTTTCCTGTGGCCCACCAGTCTTGGCCAACCACGCTGGGTTGCCCAGCGACCATTGCCATCCATAATGATGGCGACATGTTGGGCCTGGCGGGGACTCTTGCTATCTGCAGCCACGTCTCGTCTTTCTTTGCTTTGCCCCCAATTGGAGGCGGATCCATCTCAAATAACCGGGATCGGGAACGCCCGGGCGCCTTGAAAGTCTTGCTTGGGTCAGATGTGCATGATTTCGGCTTGTTTGGCCTCAAGCGCCTTGTCGACGGCGGCGACATGCTTGTCGGTCATCTCTTGTACCTCGTCCGACCACATTTTCTGGTCGTCCTCGGACATGCCGGCGGTCTTGGCCTTCTTGATTTGGTCCATTCCGTCGCGGCGCACGTTGCGGATCGCCACCTTGGCGCTTTCGGCATATTGCGCGGCGACCTTGGTAAGCTCCTTGCGGCGCTGCTCGTTCAGCTCGGGGATCGGCAGGCGGATCAAGGGGCCGTCGGTAACCGGGTTGATCCCAATACCAGATTCGCGGATCGCTTTCTCGATCTTGCCGATCATCGCCTTGTCCCAAACGTTGATCACCACCATGCGCGGCTCGGGGACGTTCACGGTGCCCAACTGGTTGATCGGGGTCATCTGGCCATAGGCATCGACCTGAATGGGATCGACGATCGAGGCCGAGGCGCGGCCGGTGCGCAAGCTGGCAAATTCCTGCTTGAGCGCGTTCATCGCGCCATCCATCCGGCGCTGAATGGCATCAAGATCAATCTCAAGATCGTCGGACATCGGGGCTTCCTCTGGGTCTTAGGGTCTGCGGCCAGACCTCTGCTTTGCGCCCTTCTACCCAATGCTGGGGCGAAAATAAACTGGGGCGTTGAGTGGGAACCGCGCAGGGGTCAGTCTTGCACGCGGGTGTAGGTGCCCTTGCCTTCCAAAATGCCACGAAAGCCTCCCGGCTCATCCAGCGAGAAGACGATGATCGGCAGGTTGTTGTCGCGCGCCAGGGCAATGGCCGAAGCATCCATCACGCCGAGATGCTTTTGCAAGACCTCGTCATAGGTCACATGCGTGTAGCGCTTGGCATCGGCATGTTTCTTTGGGTCTTTGTCATAAACGCCGTCCACCTTGGTGCCCTTGAAGATCGCCTGACAAGCCATTTCGGACGCCCGAAGCGTGGCCGCCGTATCGGTGGTGAAATAGGGGTTACCGGTTCCAGCGGCGAAGACCACCACGCGCTTTTTCTCAAGGTGGCGCACGGCGCGGCGGCGGATATAGGGTTCGCAGACCTGATCCATCGGGATGGCCGAGATCACGCGGGTATAGACGCCGATCTGCTCCAGTGCCGATTGCATGGCCAGCGCGTTCATCACGGTGGCCAGCATGCCCATGTAATCGGCTGTCGTGCGCTCCATCCCTTGGGCTGAACCTGCCAAGCCGCGGAAGATATTTCCGCCGCCGATCACCATGCAGACCTCGACACCCATGTCGCGGACTGACTTCACTTCTTGGGCAATCCGCGCCACTGTTGGCGGGTGCAGCCCGTAACCTTGATCGCCCATCAGCGCCTCGCCCGAGATTTTGAGCATGACGCGGTCGTATTTGACCCCCGGTTCGGCGGTGGCTTTGGTCATGGCGTTTCCCTGTATTTGGGTGTGATCTTGGATTGGCGCGCAAAATGTCGCAAAACGACTGAAGGTTCAACCACAATGCGGAGCGCCGGGGCAAGCCCCCGGACCGCCGGGGTATATTCGCCAAGATGAAGGCCATTCAGGACATATCGCGTGAGGCCCCGGTGTTGATTGCCGGGCCGACGGCCTCGGGCAAGTCGGCGCTGGCGATGGAGATTGCGGCGCGTGACGGGCGGGTGATCGTGAATGCGGATGCGCTTCAGGTCTATGGGTGTTGGCGGATCCTGACCGCGCGCCCATCGCTTACGGATGAAACGGCGCTGCCCCATGCACTGTATGGCCATATCGGACGCGAGGAGATCTATTCGACCGGGCGCTGGCTGCGCGAGGTATTGGCGCTGATCAACCGGCCAGTGGTGATTGTGGGTGGTACTGGGTTGAATTTTGCCGCGCTCACAGAAGGTTTGGCGGATATTCCACCCGTTCCGGCGCACCTGCGCGCCGAGGCAGATGCGCGGATGGCCAAAGAGGGCCTTGCCGGGATGCGCGATGAGTTGGATGCGGCGACGCGGTCGCGAATTGACGGGCAGAACGGCGCGCGGGTTCAGCGCGCCTGGGAGGTGTTGCGCGCCACAGGGCGGGGGCTCGCGGAATGGCACGATGACACCCCGCCGCCTGCTTTGCCGCTCGCGCAGGCTGAGGCGCTGGTGCTGCGCCCCGAGGTCGCGTGGCTGGACACGCGAATCACCCAGCGGTTTGATGGCATGATCGCCGCGGGCGCCCTGCAGGAGGCGCGCGCCGCGCTGCCCAGCTGGTCACCTCGCCTGCCCTCATCGCGCGCCATTGGCGCACCGGAGCTGATCAGCTATTTGCAAGGAAAATCAACGCTGAGCGAGGCGACTTTGGCTGCTGTTCTGGCAAGTCGCCGCTATGCCAAGCGCCAGCGGACCTGGTTTCGGTCGCGCATGGCGGGTTGGCGCGAGATTCCCTGCGCCTAAGGCGCGATTTCGCCATTCACAGCTTTGTTCACAACCTTTTTCCGTCAAAAGACGATTCGCAAAAAATCAAGCAATCTTTTTGCTTGGGTCGGGCACCACGCGCTGCCACTGTGAAGATCGAGTACGCAAAAGACCTGGCCGAGCCCCGAGCACCTGCATGACAGCCCCTATAGAAGCCTCACAGATGCGACTTGTCGCCGTGCCACGATTGGCTGCGGCGGGGCGCTGGCGTGTGGAGGCCATGCGGACGCTGAGCGAGCCGTGTTTCTTGTGGTTTACCAAGGGACAAGGCCGGATCACCGTCGCGGGTGTGACGCGTGGCTACACCGCGCACAACGCAATCTACATTCCTGCAGGCGTCATGCACGGCTTTGAAGTTGGCCCGCAGGTCTTTGGAACTGCCGTGTTCTTTGGCCGCGACAATTCAGTGACGCTGCCTGACCAGCCGCAACATTTACGCATCCGCGAAGTGCATGCCCAGCAAGAGGTGAATGTCATTCTTGACATGATCCAGCGCGAAATGGACAGCACCACGCCCGCCCACGAGCGCGCGGCGGGGCACTACCTTGGCCTTCTGGGGGTCTGGCTTGAGCGGCAGGTGGTGCGCGCCGCACCTGAAGCTGCGCCGCCCGATGCAGCGCGTCGTCTGGTCGCCCGCTTTACCCAATTGATGGAGCGCGAGTTCCGCGAGGGTCTTGGAGTAGGCGAGATGGCTGCAAAGCTGTGCGTAACACCCACCCACCTGACACGCTGCTGCCGCCAGACATGCGGCCGATCTGCCATTGATCTGCTGCAAGACCGGCGCATCTTTGAAGCGTTGCGACTTTTGTCAGAAACCGAAACGCCGGTCGGGCGCATTGGCGAAAGCCTTGGCTTCAATTCGCCGGCCTATTTCACGCGCGCCTTTCAAAATATGACCGGAGTGTCGCCGACAGAGTTTCGTCGCTCTCTTTAGTGTTTGAACGCAGCCAAGCGCGAGTTTGGCAAACTTGTGACTGAGAATCATCGAGAATCGGGCTGATTCGTCCGTCTTCATGGAACCGCCTCCGTAGGAGCGGATTCAGTACGTTAAATCTTGACAGAAGTGTCGAGTGCTTTTTCGACGTCATTATGTCGCGAATAGATCCTCAATCGACGAATCTTGTCGTTGACGAATGGTCGGAAAAGATGCGGAATGCCCAAGTGACAGTCGCATGTCTGCAACACTTCTTGGGGGCCCGAAGATTGGGATCTGTGACGAGAGATGGCGCAGGTGTGCGACCTGCAACCAAGTCGAAAACAAGGCTAAGCCTGACAGGGAGACGAAGATGAAAGACACCTTTGAGACCAACACGCTGCATCCCGCAGCCAAGATGTACGCCGAGGAGGTCCGCGCGGGTCAATTGAGCCGCCGTGAATTCCTCGCACGCTCGACCGCTTTGGGCGTGTCGGCCGTTGCAGCCTATGGCCTGCTTGGCCTTGACGCTCCGGCTCAGGCTCAAGACGCCCCGGCTCAGGGCGGCACGCTGCGCATGAACATGGAAACCAAGGCGTTGAAAGATCCGCGCACTTGGGACTGGTCGGAACTGGCGAACTTTGGCCGCGGCTGGCTGGAATACATGGTGGAATACAACAGCGACGGCACCCTGCGCGGCATGCTGATCGAATCGTGGACCGTCAACGACACCGCGACCGAATTCACTCTGAACGTTCGTCAGGGCGTGAAGTGGTCGAATGGCGATGATTTCACCGCAGAAGACGTGGCATTCAACATCAACCGCTGGTGCGATGGCAATGTCGAAGGCAACTCGATGGCCGGCCGTATGGCTTCGCTGCAGGATCCGGCCACCAAGCTGGCCCGCGATGGCGCGATCACCGTTGTTGACGCCAACACTGTCAAGCTGACCACCCAGTCGCCCGACATCACCGTGATCGTCGGCATGGCTGACTATCCGGCTGCTGTTGTGCACCGCGCCTATGATGGTGGCGATCCCTCGGCCAACCCGGTTGGCACCGGCCCGTTCAAGCCTGAATCCAACGAAGTTGGCATCAAGCAGGTTCTGGTTCGCGCCGACACCGCTTGGTGGGGCACCGAAGTCTATGGCGGCCCCTATCTGGACCGTATCGAATACATCGACTTTGGCACCGATCCGGCCGCTGTTGTTGCGGCTGCAGGTTCGGGCGAGATCGACGCGGTCTATGCCTCGACCGGCGATTATATCGGCCAGCTCGATGCTTTGGGCTGGACCAAGTCGGAAGCTGTGACCTCGGCCACGCTCACCGTGCGCTTCAACCAGCAGCAAGAGCCCTACACCAACCGCGATGTGCGCCGCGCGCTCATCAAGGCCGTGAACAACTCGGTCGTGTTGGAACTGGGGTATTCGAACCTTGGTACCGTGGCTGAAAATCACCATGTCTGCCCGATCCACCCCGAATACTTTGCGCTGCCCGCGCTGGTCGTCGATCCGGCCGCTGCGAAGGCAGAAATCGAAGCTGCCGGTCACGGCGCGACCGAGTTCGAACTGATCTCGCTGGATGATGGCTGGCAGGCTCCGACCTGTGACGCTGTTGCGGCCCAAATCCGCGACGCAGGCATCAACATCAAGCGCACCGTTCTGCCGGGCTCGACCTTCTGGAACGACTGGACCAAGTACCCGTTCTCGGCCACCGAATGGAACATGCGCCCGCTTGGCGTGCAGGTTCTGGCTCTGGCCTACCGTTCGGGCGAAGCTTGGAACGAAAGCGCATTTGCGAACGCTGACTTTGATGCCGCACTGGCCGAAGCTCTGTCGATCGCTGACGTTGAAAAGCGCCGCGCCGTGATGGAAAAGGTCGAAAAGATCATGCAGGACGAAGGTGTGATGATCCAGCCCTACTGGCGCTCGATCTACCGCCACTTCGATCCGAAGGTGAAGGGTGCTGACATGCACGCCACCTTCGAGCATCATCACTACAAGTGGTCGATCGCAGCCGCATAAGGCGCACGATCGAACCAGAATTGGGGCGCGCGGGAGATCCCTCGCGCGCCCTTTCTTCTGAGCCAAACCGCCCTGCAGGCCACCGGTATGGTCCGGTCGTCTCTTGTTGCCAGCCCGGACGGGACCACGCCCATGCTGATGTTCATCATTCGCCGCCTAGGTGTCATGCTGCTGACCGCCTTTGCGCTGACATTCATCGTCTTTTATCTGACCAACCTGCCGCCCAACCTTGAAAAGCTTGCGAAATCCGAAGCATCGGTCCGCATGAGCGATGAGGACGTGGTGAAATGGATCGACAACAACGGCTATTCAACGCCAGTCTTGTCGCGGTACGGGCAGTGGCTGGGCATTTTGCCGGGCTGGGTCAAGACGCTGGAATCGGGCGAAGTGCGCGGCCGCTGCATTGCCAAAGGGCAGGACCCTGCCGAAGCCAAAAGCTTTTGCGGATTGATGCAGGGCGACTGGGGCAACTCCACGGTCTTCAAAATTCCGGTCACTGATGTGCTGGCCCGTTCGCTTGGTCACACAAGTTGGCTGATGCTGTCGGTGATGTTGGTTATGGTGCCTTGCTCGCTGCTGCTGGGCGTGCTGTCGGGCATGCGCGAAGGCTCGCGCACCGACCGCGTGCTGTCCACCGCCGCCATCGTGACCACTGCCACACCGGAATATGTCTCGGGCGTGATCTTCATTGCCCTTCTCGCCTCGGCCACGGGCGGTATCTCGCCCGTGCTGGCCGAATGGGGTTGGATCGAGGGGAAGACCCTCTTCATGGGCACCGCGACCAGTGCCATGGACAATATCACCTTTTGGAATTTTGCGCTGCCCGTCATGACAATCGCGCTTTATGGCATCGGCTATATCGCCCGCATGACCCGCGCCTCGATGACCGAGGTGATGACC
>JBILYK010000042.1:0-29721 GCA_044377735.1 Paracoccaceae bacterium
AAGGAGACCGCGCTCATCGGCTTTGCGGGCGCGCCCTGGACGGTGGCGACCTATATGATCGCCGGGCGGGGGACCCGCGATCAGGGGCCGGCGCATGCCTTGAAAGCGGCGGATCGGGCGACGTTTTCGGCGCTGATCAATGTCATCACCGAAGCGACGATCGACTATCTTTCTGCGCAGGTGACGGCCGGGGCCGAGGTGGTGAAGCTGTTTGATTCTTGGGCGGGCAGCCTGAAGGGCACAGATTTCACCGACTTCGCCGTCAAACCCGCCGCCCGCATCATCGCCGAGTTGAAATCCCGCCATCCCGGCCTGCCGATCATCGCCTTCCCGCGCGAGGCGGGGTCGGGATACATCGGGTTCGCCAAAGCCACCGGGGCGGATTGCGTGGCGCTGGACAATTCGGTCAGCCCTGAATGGGGGGCGGAAAACGTGCAGAAAGATGGCTGCGTACAAGGCAACCTTGCGCCTGAGCATATGGTCACGGGCGGCCAAGCCTTGGTCGACGCCACACGCCGGGTGGTCGATGCCTTCAAGGGCGGGCCGCATATCTTCAACCTTGGCCACGGCATCACCCCCGACGCCAACCCCGACAACGTCGCGCTCATGATCGACACCGTGCGCCGGGGGTAACCCGCGCACAAGGTGAGTATTTGGAAAGGCGCAAATCCCGCAGAGTTGGGCCATACAGCCGCGTGGGGTGTTGATATTGACTTACCCCATCCAGGGCGCGAAGTTGCCGCGCGTTTGCAAGGGAGATGCGCCGTGGAGTGGACCAACGTTCTGGCCAGCCGGTCAAGCCGGATGAAAGCCTCGGAAATCCGGGAGCTTTTGAAGCTGTTGGACCAGCCCGACATTATCTCGTTTGCGGGTGGCATCCCGGATCCGGCGCTGTTTCCGGTGGCGGCGTTCAAGGACGCCTTTGCCGACACTCTGACCAGTCAGGCCAATGCGGCGCTGCAGTATTCTGTCTCTGAAGGGTATAGACCCTTGCGTGACTGGATCGCTGGCGAGATGGGCAAGCTTGGCATTCCGTGCGATTCTGGCAACATCCTTATTACCTCGGGCTCGCAGCAGGCGCTGGATTATCTGGGCAAGTTGATGCTGTCGCCGAATGATACCGCCCTGGTCGGCTGGCCGACCTATCTGGGAGCTTTGGGCGCGTTTAACGCCTATGAGCCGAATTACGATCGGCTGGACCCCAAGGGCAACCGCAGCGCGGCTGATTTCGCTGCCACCGCCAAGGCCGCCGGGGGGCGGGTGAAGTTCGCCTATCTGTCGGTCGATTTTGCCAACCCCACCGGCGAGACGCTGGACCGCGAGGCACGCGAGGCGGTGATTGATCTGGCTGATGAGATGGACATCGCCATCATCGAGGACGCCGCCTATCAGACGCTGCGCTTTGACGGCAAGGCGATCCCGCCGATCCTGGCACTGGAGATTGCGCGCAAAGGCTCAATCGAGGAGTGCCGGACGCTTTACTGCGGATCCTTCTCAAAGTCGCTGGCACCGGGATTGCGCGTGGGATGGATTTGCGCCGCTCATGAGGTGATCAGTCGTCTTGTGCTGATGAAGCAGGCCGCGGATCTGCATTCCTCGACCGTCAATCAGATCGTGACCCACAAGGTCGCCTCGACCATCTTTAACGCCCATGTCGACACCCTTCGCGCCACCTATATGGCGCGGCGCGATCATCTGTTGGCGGCGCTGGCGCGCGAGATGCCGCAGGGGATGAGCTGGACACGGCCTGAGGGTGGCATGTTTGTCTGGGTCACGCTGCCTGCGGGTATGGACGGGGCCGACCTTCTGGCGCTGTCGCTGAAGACCGAGCGCGTCGCCTTTGTGCCGGGTCGGGCCTTCTATGCTGACGGATCGAATGGCAACACGCTGCGGCTCTCCTTCTCTTGCGCCAATGAGGTCCAGATTGACGAGGGCATGAAGCGGCTTGGGCGGCTGATCCGGGTCAACGCCTGAAAAACCCGCCGCACGAAGCGCAACTGCCTTGCATTTGCGCCTTGAGCAATACTCCACGGGAGGTCCGGAGGGTGTGAAACCCTCCGGGGGTTGGGCCAAACGCCGCGTTAGCTGGCCTGAAACACCGGCCCCAGCATGCTGGCCAGCGCCGCAAAGGCATCTTCCCTGCCCTCGCAGCCCGCGCCCACACGGATGGAAACCGACCCTGCCCAACCAAAGCGGCCAGCCAATTCGGGGCGCAGCGTAATCTCCAGCCCCTTGGGCCCAGCCACCACAGCGGCTAGGGCGTCCGTGGCGCCGAAGCTTTCGTCGGTCACTTCAAACCAGACCGGCCCGCCGCCCAAGGGCTGACGGAAGAGTGCATAGGCCTCATCTTCCGCCTCGCCCTCGGCAAAGCCGACAAAGAGCACGCCCTCTTCGTCATCTTCAACGACCGAGGCATAGGCGGCCTTCACCACGATGTCGGCCATCATGCGCCCCGCTGGCCGGGCACTGACATTAGGTCCATTTGGCAACCGGCGGCAGGCTCATCAGCACGGCATTGGCGTCATGCCCGGTTTCAAGGCCAAACTTGGTGCCCCGGTCGTAGACGAGGTTATACTCGGCATAAAGCCCGCGGTGGATGAGTTGCGTTTCACGGTCGGCATCCGTCCACGCGGTGGCGAGCCTACGTTCGGTCAGCGGCAGGAAGGCGGGCAGGAAGGCCGCGCCGACAGCCTGTGTGAAGGCGAAATCGTCCTCCCAAATGCCGGTGTTCAGGTCATCGTAAAAGATGCCGCCGACACCGCGCGCCCGGCCCCGATGGGGGACGAAGAAGTATTCATCGGCCCAAGCCTTGAAGCGGTCGTAATAGGCCGGATCATGGGCGTCGCAGGCGCGTTTCATCTCGCCGTGAAAATGTGCCGTGTCCTCGGGGTATTCGATGCAGGGGTTCAAATCCGACCCGCCGCCGAACCACGAGGCGCCGGGGGTCCAAAACATGCGGGTGTTCATATGGACGGCAGGGGCATGCGGGTTGACCATATGCGCCACCAGCGAGATGCCCGAGGCCCAGAACCGCGGATCATTCTCCATGCCCGGCACACCCCGCGCGGCCATGGCCTTTTGAGCGCGCGCGCCCAAGGCGCCATGCACTTCGGACCAGTTGACGCCGACCTTTTCAAAGACCCGGCCGCCACGCAGGACGCTCATGATACCACCGCCGCCATCTTCAGCACGGCTGGTCGGGGTGACTTCAAAGGTCACAGGCGTCTCGCCTGCCGGGGTGGCGCGGACCTCCAGCTCTTCAAAGGCGGCCACGATCCTGTCGCGCAGGGAACGGAACCAGGCGGCGGCGCTGGCCTTTTTGGGGGTGAAATCGTCGGTCATCGGGGCTCTCTTTGGCGACTCTCGCCCTTGCCTAGCACTGGGCGCGCCAAGGCTCAACGCGGATGATATGGCATAGCGGGCGGGGCGGGGTATAATTGGGATGTTCTGGTCATGGATTGCGAGTCGCGCCGATGAAACGCTTGATGCTTCTACCTGTGCTTTTTCTGGCCGCTTGCGGGACGCCGCAGGAGCAATGCATCAGCGCCAACACGCGTGATTTGCAGGTGTTGGACCGGCTGATCCGCGAGACGGAGGGCAATCTGACGCGCGGCTATGGGTTCGAGACGGTCACCCAGTATGAGCCGCGCTGGGTCAACTGCACGCCACGGCCGACCGAGGCGGTGCCAGAACCCGAGCTTGAGATGTGCTTTGACCAAGTACCAGTCAGCGTGCGCAAAGAGGTGGCTTTGGATTTGGGGGCCGAGGCAACGAAGCTGGACAGCCTGAAGGCCAAGCGCAGAGGGTTGGCCAAGGCCGCCGAAAGCGTGATCGCCCAGTGCAAAGTAGAATACCCCGAATAGGTTCGCTGCGGCGTCAATGCGCCGGGGCGGCGACCGGGTCCAACAGGCTGCGGCCGCCGTCGACGGTCAGGATCTGCCCCGTCAGGAACGAAGCGGCGTCTGAGGCCAGAAACTGCACGGTTTCCACCAGTTCCGAGGCAGGCGCGATGCGGCCCAAAGGCGTGCCCGCCTCGATGATCCCGCGCCAGTCGGGTTCGTCCTTGAGCGCGGCCTGTAGGCTGCCGGACAGGACTGACCCGAAGGCCACGGCGTTCACCCGGATGCCCTTGGGTGCCAGCGCCACCGCCAAGGATCGCGTCATCTGATCGACCGCCGCGCAGGCAATGGAATAGCCCAAAAGGCAGGTCTGGGTGCGGGTGGCGGCTATGGAGGACAAGTTGATAATGCTGCCAGCAGGCGGGCGCGGGCCGTCGGTGTCACCCAAAGCATCCGACTGTTTGATCATCCGCTTGGCTGTCATCTGGCTCAGCCGCAGGCTGGTCATCAGGTTTTGCTGCAGCATTTCGTCCACTGCGTCTTCTTCGACCTTCAAGGGTTCAGAGACCCGCATCATACGGCTGGCGTTGACGACAATATCCACGCGGTCAAAGGCATCAATGGTGGCGGACAAAAGGTTGGCGATGGTCAGTTTCTGGCGCAAATCGCCAGCAAACATGCGCACCGGGCCATCGCCACGCGCTTCCTCGCCGATTTCACCCTCAAGCCGCGCCTCGTCCATATCCGCGAACATCACATTCGCGCCCTTGTCGACGAAATGCCGGGCAATCGCGAGGCCGATGCCATTGGCGGCACCGGTCACGATGGCAGTCTTACCGGTGATGGAAAAGGACATGGGAAACCTTTCGGGTGGCTCAGCGCGCCCGGATTGGGAGGGCCGCGCGGGTCAGGCGGAACACGGCGTCGCCGCCGATCTCTTCGACCGTACGAAACAGCGGGGCCAAGATACGATCATAGGGCAAATGTCGGTTTGCCACCAGCCACAGCGTGCCGCCCGGCAAAAGCCCGCGATGGGCAGCGCGCAGGAAGGCGGCGCCAAGTTCAGGGTCGGAGTCGCGTCTGATGTGGAAGGGCGGGTTCATCACCACCGCATCCCAAGGCAGGGCGGGCTTGAAGCGGGTGGCATCGGCCCAATGAAAACGCGCACGCAGGTCTGTCACATTCGCCGATGCGCAATCCAACGCCGTGCGGTCAGCCTCGACCAAATCCAGCGATTTGACATCGGCACGCGTCAGGATGGCGCGGGCGAGATAGCCCCAACCGGCTCCGAGATCGGCCACCCGGCCATAAAGCTTGTCCGGCAGGGCTGCAGCCAGCAGGATCGAGCCCCGATCCGGCGCATCGGCAGAGAATACCCCCGGCAGGGTGACAAAACCGCCCTCTATCTGGCGCGCGGCGGCGGCCCAACCTGTGGGCTGTGGCCCTGCATTCAGCACGCAGGCCTTGCCATGGGCCTTGGAAATCACCTCGCCCAGTGCAAAGCCTTCTGCACGGGCCAGTTTCAACACGCTGTCGATCCCGTCGGTCTTTTGCCCATCCACCAAGATCGGCGCACCAGCAGGCAAAAGCGCCGATGCCTGCGCAATCAGCGCCAGCGCCTCGGCCCGGGCACGGGGCAGACAGACGACGGCAGCTGAAGGCTGGCCGCCCTCCATCCGATAGCCTTGTGCCTGAAAATGATCGAAATCGGGCTTGAACCCGGTCAAAACCACAATCCGCGCCTTCGCCAGGGCAGACAGATCATCTCCGGCCTGTGGCGAAAGCACCACGATATCGCCCGAGGGCGGCAAAACAAGGGCGCCGCTGTCCAGCGCCATTTCCAGTCGGGCAGATCGCATGGGTTGGTGTGGCCTTGCGGCCTACTCCTTTTCCATCGTGCATTGCAGCGGGTGCTGATGGCGACGGGCGAAATCCATCACTTGGGCCACCTTGGTTTCGGCGATCTCATACGAGAACACACCCACAACTGCGAGCCCCTTTTTGTGCACCGTCAGCATGATCTCAAAGGCCTGCGCATGGTTCAGGCCAAAGAAGCGTTCAAGGATATGCACAACGAATTCCATCGGCGTGAAATCGTCGTTCAAGAGCATCACCTTATAAAGCGGCGGGCGCTGGGTGTGCGTCTTGGTCTTGGTCAACAGCCCGAAGTCAGGGCCGTCACCGGGCCCGCCATCTTTTTCAGACATGGTAAAAGGCGTTACTGCCAAGGCGGCCTCATATCAGGATTCGTGCTTCAGGGTTCTACAGCGCATTATAGCGGATTTCCAGCTTGCGGAAAGGCCCCCTTCCCGCAAAGGCTGTGCGGTGGAGGAGACCACCATGCTGACCACCATCGGGTTTGATGCCGACGACACGCTTTGGCACAACGAAAGCTTCTTTCGCCTGACGCAAGACCGCTTTGCCGAGCTTTTGGCCGATCATTCCCCGCCCGAACATCTGCATGACAGGCTGCTGGCGGCAGAGCGGCGAAATCTTGGCCATTACGGTTTTGGCGTCAAAGGCTTTACACTTTCGATGATAGAAACGGCCATCGAGGTATCACAGGGCCGCGTACCTGGAGATGTGATCGGGGAAATTCTGGCAGCTGGCCGCGAGATGTTGGCGCATCCGGTCGAGCTTTTGCCCTATGCCCGCGCCGTGGTGACGGCTCTTGCGGCCGAGTATCGTGTGGTGCTGATCACCAAGGGTGATCTTCTGGATCAGGAGCGCAAACTGGCGCAATCGGGCCTTGGCGACCTGTTCAACGGGGTTGAGATCGTATCGGACAAGACGCCCGAGATCTACCGTGCGGCCTTTGCCCGCCATGGCACCGGGGCGGATCAGGGGTTGATGGTGGGCAATTCGCTGAAATCCGACGTGCTGCCCATGCTGGCCGTCGGCGGCTGGGGGGTGCATGTGCCGCATGGGTTGACATGGGCATTGGAGCGCGCCGATCCACCCACCGGCCACGAGCGATTTCATGAGATAAACGACTTGGCCCCCCTGCCCGATTTGGTGTCTCAGCTGGCACATCGCCACAATAACTAGTGGCGGCGCACGCGATGCGTGCAAAATACAACTATGAGGAACCCTACGAAAGCCATTGAAACTAAGGGGTTTTCCGGTTTGAAAACCCGTGCTACTCTTCGTCACGATATAAAGATAAGCCTCCGCCAAAAGGGGGCATTGAGGCAGAACATGATCGGCAAGGCTACGATGCACCGTCTGGGGCAGTACGTCCGTAATTTCGCTGTTGTGATCGCAGCATCGCTGATTGCGGCCTGTTCAGGTCCGCAACAGGCTGGTGCGGCGCCCTACTCGGCCCATGTCATGGATGCGCGCACAGGCGAGACGCTGTATTCGGAAAACTCCGAAACGCGGCAGCATCCGGCTTCACTCACCAAGATGATGACGCTGTATATCGCGTTTGAGGAGATTGAGCGCGGTCGGCTGTCTCTGGATACGATGGTGACCGTGTCGAAATATGCCGCAGCACAGCCGCCATCGCGGCTGGGGTTGAAGGCGGGGCAGAAGATCCAACTGCGCTATCTGATCCGCGCGGCAGCTGTGAAATCAGCCAATGACGCCGCCGCCGCGATCGGCGACCATATCAGCGGCAACCACGAGAAGTTCGCTGCGCGCATGACCAAAACGGCGCGCGCCTTGGGCATGAAGGACACCACGTTCAAGAATGCCCATGGCCTGACAGCCAAAGGGCATCTGTCCACCAGCCGCGACATGTCGGTGCTAGGGCGACATCTGTTTTATGATTTTCCCCAGTATTACAACATCTTCTCGCGCCGCTCGACCGATGCGGGCCTGGCACAGGTCAACAACACCAACCGCCGTTTTCTGGATGCCTACAAGGGCGCAGACGGCATCAAGACCGGCTATACCGACGCGGCGGGCTTTAACCTGACCGGCAGTGCCGAGCGCGGTGGCGTGCGGATTATCGCGACGGTGTTCGGCGGTAAATCAACCGCGGACCGCAATGCGAAGATGGCTGATCTACTGGATCTGGGCTTCCGCAAGGCGGGCAAGAACGTAACTGAACAGCCACCCACCAAGATATCCCCGGCCGATGATGAAGCGCTGATCGCCGCCAACAGCGCCGATGAGGCACTGCCCGAAGTGGAGGGAGGGGCGGCAAAGACCATCCGTCTGCAATTGGCCGTGAACTCGTCACCGCGTCCGCAGGCGCGGCCTGAACATGGTGCGGCTGCCGAAGAGGTTGTGGCGGCCATGCAGGACAGCATCGCAGGGGCCGTGGCCGAAGCCGCAGGTACGCCTCCGCCTGCTGACAGTCTGGAGGGTCAGGCGGTGGCTTTGTCGGTTACCGCTGCTCCGGCTGCAACATCCAACGTAGCCTTGGTGGCATTGGCCCCGCGCCCCGCGAAGCGTGCCGCACCGATCTATGACGACCCTTCGGAAGAAGCTGTTGCCGTGGCCGCGCAGGTGGAAGCCACCGAGGTCGTGACGTTGTCCACCTCGGGCGGGCGGCATTACGGGGTGATGATCGGTCAGTTCAACAGCCACAATGAGGCGGATCGTTTCCTGACCAAGACCGTGCTCGCGGAGGGCCCGACCTTGGGCCATGGCTTGCGCAAGGTCGGGCGTGGCAATCAGGGCTTTACCGGCAATGTTCTTGGCCTGACCCAGCGCGAGGCCGATCTGGCCTGCGCGCGGCTGCAGTCCAAAGGCGTGCAGTGCTTTACCATGGGCGCACCCGAGGAAGCGCTGAACGGCGGCTGAGGCTGCGGGGCTTGTCGTAAAAACGGGGGCGCTTCGCCCCCCGCGCGGGTTTGCCAAGCAAACCCGCTTCCCCCCGAGAGTAGTTCCAAAGGCGCAAGACCTTAGGCCGAACCGTCCTTTGGCCGGGGCGCTGCCGCGCGTGACAGCCGGTCATTGATGGCGCGGCCAAGGCCGTGGTCGGGGATCGGCGCGGCGGTAATGCGGCCAAGGGGCCCTGCAAGCCGGTCGGCTTCGCGCAGGCTGTGAAACAGGTTGGCCGCCGCCTCAGTCAGATCGCCCGCGGGAGACAGATTCAGCGTGATGCGGGCGACCCCCTCGGGGCTGGGACCAAAGCCAAGATGCACAGCACCCGGTTCAGGCCCGCAGTTCAACCGCAAGACGGCGGAAGGGGCATAATGGCTGGCCAGTTGGCCCGGCGCAGTGAGCGGGTCGCCGGGTTGGTGAAGGGCGACGAGACCAATCAGCGCCTCGATCTGCTCCAGCGCAATGCCGCCGGGGCGCAAGAGGGTTGCAGGGCCCGTCAGGCCAAGGATCGTGGATTCGACCCCCACCGCGCATGGACCGCCATCGAGGATGGCGTCGATACGACCTGAAAGCCCTTGGGCCACGTGATGGGCGCGGGTGGGTGAGACCTTGCCAGAGGGGTTGGCTGAGGGCGCGGCCAAGGGGCCGCCAAAGGCGCGGATGAGCGCAAGGGCCACAGGATGGGCCGGGATGCGGATGGCGACGCTGTCAAGCTCGGCCGTGACAAGCGGGGACAGGCCTGCGCCCTCACGCAACGGCAAGACCAGCGTCAGGGGGCCGGGCCAAAAGGCTTGCGCCAGCGCGCGGGCGCGGGTGTCCAACAAGGCGAAGATTTCGGCCATGGCCAGATCGGCGACATGCACGATGAGGGGGTTAAAGCGCGGGCGGCCCTTGGCCTCATAGATCCCGGCCACGGCCCGGCTGTTCTGCGCATCCCCCCCCAGTCCGTAGACCGTTTCGGTCGGAAAGGCGACAAGCCCGCCCTGCGCCAAGATCTGCGCAGCACGGGCGAGGCCCGGGGCGTCGGGCAAAAGGGGTTCTGTCAGGATCATGCGTGACGCAGCGTTGGGGTTGCGGGGGTGGGCCAAGGGGCTAGGGTATGCCTACGGGCCATACTCGCCCCCACGCCATTTGCCAAGAAGCCGCCAGACCCGACCGAGGTTTTCATGCCCTACCACGCCCCCCTGACCGAGTTGCGTTTCGTGCTGGATCATGTGGCTGGCTTTGCCCAGGTGGCCGCGACGCCGCGCTTTGCCGAGGCCAGCCCCGAAACCGTGGCCGCCGTTCTGGCTGAGGCGGGGCGGTTGAGTGAAGAGACGCTTACGCCCTTAAACCGGATCGGGGATACCCATCCGGCGCGGCTTGAAGCTGGGGTGGTGCGCACCTCGCCCGGATTTGCGGAAGGCTATCGCGCCATCGCTTCTGGCGGTTGGGTGGGCATGGCAGCAAGCCCGGCTTATGGCGGCATGGGCCTGCCAATGGCGTTGACATCTTGTGTCAATGAAATGCTGGGGTCGGCCTGCCTTGCGCTCCAGATGAATCCCTTGATGACGCAAGGCCAGATCGAAGCCTTGGAGCATCATGCCAGCGACGAAATCAAGGCGCTCTATATCCCAAAGCTGATCTCGGGCGATTGGTGTGCGACGATGAACCTGACCGAACCGCAGGCCGGCAGCGACGTGGGCGCCTTGCGCACCAAGGCCGAGCCTTTGGGCGATGGCACCTATGCGATCAGCGGGCAGAAGATTTACATCTCTTGGGCGGACAATGATTTCACTGAAAACGTCTGCCATCTGGTCTTGGCGCGGCTGCCGGACGCGGCGGAAGGGTCGCGCGGGATCAGCCTGTTCATGGTGCCCAAGGTCATTCCGGATGCCACAGGAAACCTAGGCGCACGCAACAGCGTTAAGGTCGTGAGCCTTGAGCATAAGCTGGGGCTGAATGGATCTCCCACCGCGGTGATGCAGTATGAACGCGCTAAGGGCTGGCTTGTGGGCGCGCCGCACAAGGGGTTGGCCGCCATGTTCACCATGATGAACAATGCCCGGTTGGGTGTTGGGGTGCAGGGCGTCTCGATCGCGGAGGCCGCGTTCCAGCAGGCGCTGGCCTATGCGATGGAGCGCAAGCAAGGCCGCACGCCCTTTGGGCAGGGCGCGATCATCGACCATGCCGATGTGCGCCGCATGCTGGCCGAAATGAAGGCCGAGGTCTTTGCGGCCCGTGCCATTGCGTTGGCCTGTGCTGTGGCCATCGACATGGGAACCGCCACGGGCGAAGCTGGCTGGCTGGCGCGCGCAGGATTGCTGACGCCGATTGCCAAGGCTTATGGCACCGAAGTGGGCAACCTGGTAGCGCAGATGGGCGTGCAGGTGCATGGCGGTATGGGCTTCATCGAAGACACGGGTGCCGCTCAGTTTCTGCGCGACGTGCGGGTCACGACGATTTATGAGGGCACCAACGGCATTCAGGCGATGGATCTGGTGGGGCGCAAGATGATGGACGGGGGCGAGGCGGCCTATCGGCTGATCGAAGAGATCAAGGCGGGGGCCGAGGCGGCGCGGGCGGCATGGTCCGATCTGGCCACGCCGGTCTGGCAGGCCGCCGAGGCGTTGCGCGAGGGGACCGAGCTTTTGCTGGCCCAATCCTCCGAGGATCGCAACGCAGGAGCCGTGCCCTATCTGACCGCCTTTGCCCGGGTGTTGGGCGGGCATTTCCACCTGAAGGCTGCCATGGCCGACGCGGCGCGCGGTGATCTGGCGCGCGTCTATATCCGCCGTTTGATGCCCGACCATGTCGCTCATTTGGCGCAATTGCGTGAGGGTGCCGCCGGGCTTTATGCCCTGACATCTGAGGTCTTGCAGGCGTGAGTTTACGCTTTCCGTTCGAGACCCCGCCCGCGCACGGTGCGGCGACGGAAGTGGCCGAGGGGGTCTTGTGGCTGCGCCTGCCGTTGCCGATGGCGCTGGACCACGTGAATGTTTATGCGCTGGAAGATGAGGATGGATGGGCGCTGATCGACACCGGTATGAACAGCAGCAAGACCCGCGACATCTGGGAGGCCGCTTTGGCTGGTCCACTTGCGGGCAAGAAGGTGACGCGGGTTCTGCTGACGCATCATCACCCCGATCATGTTGGGCTTGTGGGGTGGTTTCAGGACCGGGGGGCGGAGCTTTTGACCACCCGGACTGCGTGGCTTTATGCGAGGATGCTGACTTTGGATGTGCAGGACCGGCCCAGCGCCGAGTCCATGCGGTTTTACAGGCGTTCAGGCACGGCCCCGGATATGCTGGCCAAGCGGGCAAATGAGCGGCCCTTCAACTTTGCCGACATGGTGGCACCGATGCCCTTGGGCTTTACCCGGGTTGAGGAGGGGGAAACTCTGACCCTTGGCGGGCGGCGTTGGCGGGTGCGGCTGGGCCAGGGCCATGCGCCAGACCATATCACCTTGTGGAGCGAGGAGGATGGGCTGGTGATCGGCGGTGATCAGTTCTTGCCCGGTATCTCGCCCAATATCGGCGTCTATCCGACCGAGCCTGAGGCTGATCCCTTGACCGAGTGGCTGGAGGCAACCGCGCGTTTTGTGCCCCATGCGCGCGACGATCAGTTGGTGCTGCCGGGCCACAAGCTGCCCTTCACCGGCCTGCCTTTCCGTCTGCAGCAAATGGCCGAGAATCATCATCAGGCCCTAGAGCGGTTGATGGACCACCTGCGCGAGCCCCAAACGGCGGCGGGGTGTTTTCCTGCGCTTTACAAGCGCCCCATCGGCGAGGGAGAATACGGGCTTGCGCTGGTCGAGGCGGTGGCGCATCTGAACTGTCTCTTGCGCCGCGGGCAGGTTTGCCGTTCGCTTGGTGAAGATGGGGCTTGGCAGTGGCAGGCCGTTTAAAGAGTGTTTTCTGCCGCGCAACGTCGGCGCGCAGAGAAAGGAGATGCAGATGACCAAAACCGATCCAGAGGCCGAGGCAAAGCTTGCAGAGGCGGTGCGCAGCGCCAGCGGCTTGCCCGAGCGGATGCACAACGACAGCGCGCAGGCAGTGGCCGAGGTGGCAGCCGCGTTTGAGCCCAGGCTTGCCCCCGAGGAGAAAAGCCCGGCGCGTTGGGCCTATGAGCGAATGGTGCAATACATCCGCAACTTTGAAGCGCAGCTGAACGCCAATGAAGAGGTGGCGATGGGCTTTGCCGGATCGGATGCCGGTGTGGTCAGCATAGAGGGTTTGGGCTATTATGACCCTGATATCCTGACATTTTATGGCCGCGGTGAAGAGGGGATGAAAACCCAACTGGTTCAGCATGTCACGCAGCTTTCGGTGATCTTGCGTGCGGTGCCAAAGGTGACGCCGGAAATCCCGGCGCGGCGCATCGGATTTCACCTCGCGCCCGGCTGGACCGGGGGCGAGGCAGGGGACGGCTCGGTCTAGGCGACGCCCCAGCGCGCGGGTCGCCGTTGCGGTCCTGCCGCTGCAACCGACGAAACACATCTGCGGCCACCTGCCCCCGTGACAGCGCCACGTGAATCGGCTAAAGCCAGCCAAACGCGCCAAAAAGGAGCTTTCAAATGGCCGAACACAAGCATGGTTCGATGGACATCCGCGAACATGAAAAAACCTTTTCGGGCTTTATCAAGTTCAGCATCTGGACCGCCGGCATCTCGATTGGCATTCTGATTTTCATGGCACTTGTGAACGCCTGATCACCCCATTTTTATGCCGCCAAAATTGGACCTGTCGCAATGATGCGCACCGCAATTTTTCTTGTGGCACTGGTTTTTCTTGCCGCTTGTGGTGCGGGCGGGACAAGCTCTGCGCCCAATGCTTCGGACAGTGCCATTTTGGCGGCGCGACATGTGGATGACGGCCAGCCTTCTGTGACCCTCTTCACCGTTGTGAACAACCAGACAGGCTCCGGCGCCCATTCGGGCCTTTTGATCAGCGGGTCAGAGCGGGTGCTCTTCGATCCTGCTGGCAGTTTCAGCCACCCCCGGCTGCCCGAACGTGGCGATATGCACCATGGCATGTCTGATCCGATGGTGGCCTTCTACATCGACTATCACGCGCGTGAGACCTATCGGGTGATCGAGCAGAAAGTGCCCGTCTCGCCCATGGTGGCCGAGATGGTGATCGCGCGCGCCAAAGCGCGCGGCGCGGTGCCGAAGGCACATTGCGCCAATTCGATTTCGGCTATCCTGCGCGATGTGCCGGGGTTCGAACGCCTTGGCAGCACGTTCTTCCCCAATCGGCTGGCCGACCAGTTTGGCGCGTTGCCGGGCGTCACGACCCGAACCATCACGGATGACGATGCCGATGACAATCATGGGGTTTTGCTGATTGATCCGATCGAGGTCGCAGCGACGATCCGCATCAACGAGAACTAAGCCCGGCGGTCCGGCTTATGCCGCGCCAAGCACCATCGGCAGCAGATAAAACGCGATCCCGCCTGCCCCGATGGCAGCAATCATGTTGCGGGTCAGGACCCCGGCCAGAATCGTCACCGCAATGGCACCAAGGCGCACCGGATCAAGCGCGCCTGCTGAGGCAGGCGGCCACAGGATGGCCGGGGCCACCAGCGCAGGCAGCACCGCCACCGCCGTATAGCGCAAGGAGCGCACCAGCCAGAGTGGGAGGGCTTTGCTGCCCAGCAGACCCAGAAACGACAACCGGATCAAATAGGTGCCGATGCCCAGCACCACGACCACCAGCCAAAAGGTCGGACGGTCAATCATGCCCGATCTCTCCACGCTTCGGTAATCGCTCCAGCCGCCATGCCCACCGCTGCGCCAACCAAGAGCCCGGTGCCATAGGGCATGGCCCACAGCATCAGCGTCACGCCGACCGACACCGCCATGGCCACCGCATGGGGCAAGGTGGTCAGCATGGCCGCTGTCATGCCGATGAAGGTGATGGGCATCGCAAAATCGAGCCCCAACTGTCTGGCACAGCCCGGCCAAGATGCGCCCCCATCGCGGTGGAGACGTTCCAGACCGCAGTGATCGGCACGACGGTGCCGAAGAAATAGGCCACCTTCTCGGACACCGTCAGGCTACGGTGCTTTTCAAACTCGGCCAATGACAGGGCAAAGCTTTGATCAACAAGGAAATATGCGATGGTGGCGCGGATTCCCAAGGGGGCACCACCCAAATGCGGGGTCAACGCGACCGAATACATCATCATCCGCAGATTCACGGCAAGGCCGGTAGCCAAGATCACCAAGACCGGCGCCTGATCCTGCATCAGCTGCAAGGCCGCCAGTTGGCTGGCCCCGGCAAACACCACGATGGAAAAGATCTGCGTCTCCCACGGGCCAAGGCCCGCTTCGACGCACAAGACGCCAAACAGCATTGCAAAGGGCACGATGACCACGAAAAAAGGCAGCGCATGGGCGGCACCTTTGTAAAAGGCCTTTCGGGTCTGGGGCATGGGTTTAGGCAATCCGGGGGCAATCCGCTTGTCGAACGCGTGCCTTGGGCTTACGGCTTTCGTAAGCGAAGGGAAAGGGCCGGATGCGGATCTTTGGGGTGATCCTTGCGGGCGGACAAGGCCAGCGCATGGGCGGGGTGGACAAGGCGCTGCTGCAATTGGCCGGTTTGCCTTTGCTGTCCCATGTTATCGCGCGGCTGGAGCCGCAAGTGGAACGGCTGGCGCTTTCGGCCAATGGAGATGCCGTGCGCTTTGCGCGCTTTGGCCTGCCGGTGCTGCCCGACGGGCCGGGTGCGGGGCCTTTGGCCGGGGTTCTGGCGGCGCTGCGTTGGGCAGTGCCTTTGGGCGCAACGGCAGTTGTGTCAGCGCCGGTGGATGGTCCGTTCCTGCCCGGTGACCTATGTCCGCGCCTATGTCTGGCGGCTGAAAGTGCCGCCGAGGGGCTGGCCGTGGCGCGGGCGGGCGGACGGTTGCATCCGACCTTTGCGCTGTGGCCCGTGGGCTTGGTCGGACCTTTGGCCGCGTTTCTGGCGTCAGGTGCCAAGCCCAAGGTGATGGATTTCCTGGCCGCCCATGGCGCAACCGAGGCGCACTTTGCCGAAGGTTCGGGGTTTGACAACCTTAACACGCCCGAGGATCTGGCCCGCGCCGAGGCAGCCTTGCGGGGGTCGGCCGGATGAGGCCGTTTGACCGGGTGATCGTGGCCGATTGGTCGGCGGCGGGGTCTTTATCACCCGCGCGGCCTTCGGCCAATGCGATCTGGCTGGGGATCAGCGATGGCGCAGGTACCGAGACGCGATACTTCCGCAGCCGCGCCAGCGCCGAGGCCTATCTGGCCGAGGCTATTGAGGCGTCCCGAGGCCGGCTTTTGATCGGGTTCGATTTTCCGATGGGCTATCCTGCGGGCTTTGCCGCGCGCGTGACTGGGGTTCCGACGGCCCGCGCGGTTTGGGACTGGCTTGCGCAGCATCTCAGAGATGCGCCGGACAACCGCAACACCCGATTTGAAACGGCGGCAGGCATCAACGCTGCCCTTGGCGGCGCGGGCCCCTTTTGGGGCCGACCGGGCAGCCTGCCCCTGCCCACGCTGCCCGAGACCAAGGCGGTGGATTACGCGGCCCTTGGGCTGGCCGAGCGGCGGCAGGTGGAGACGCTCGTGTTGCGCGCTCAGCCGGTGTGGAAGCTCTACACCACCGGTGCGGCAGGTGGTCAGGGGCTGGTGGGGCAGCCGATGATCCATCGGCTTTCAGCCCGGCCGGGTGTGGCGGTCTGGCCCTTCGATCCGGCCGATGCGCCGGTGGTACTGGCCGAGGTTTACCCCTCGCTTCTGGCCCGCGCCGTGGCGGAGGACCCCGCCCCGATCAAGGACGAGGCGCAGGTGCGGCTCTTGTCGCGCGCGCTGTGGCGGCTGTCGCAGGGCGAGAAGATTGCGCCCCTTTTCGCCACGCCGGAGGGCGCGGTCACAACCGAAGAGGGTTGGATCTTGGGCGCAGGCCACGAGGCGGCGCTGGAGGAGGCGCTGGGATGACGCATCGCATCACCGTCTCGCTGGGCCTGCCCTCCTCGCTGCGCGATCAGGCGGTGTTGATCTATTGGCAGGCCTTTGGCGGCAAGCTGGGCCGGGTCATGGGTCCAGATGCGCGCGCCCAAGCGTTTTTGGCACGGGTGATGCGGGCCGATCATGTGCTGGTAGCGCGCGATGAGACCGGGGCGCTATTGGGGCTGGCCGGGTTCAAGACGCCGCAGGGCAGCTTTGCGGGCGGTAGTTGGGCCGATATGCAGGAAGTTTATGGGCTGGCGGGGGTGGTCTGGCGTCTGCCACTTTTGGCGCTGTTGTCGCGCGAGGTGGACAATAACCGCTTCCTTCTGGACGGCATCTGCGTGGCCCCGGCTTCGCGTGGGCTGGGGGTGGGGTCAGCCCTGATGGCCGCGATCGAAGATGAGGCGCGGGCACGCGGGTATGCCTATGTGCGGCTGGATGTCATCGACACCAACTGGCGAGCCCGCGCGCTGTATGAGCGGTTGGGGTATATGCGCGTCAATAGAGTGCCCTTGGGGCCCCTGCGCCATGTCTTCGGATTTGACGCGGCGGTGACCATGGTAAAGTCGGTTTAGCCGCCTAAAGGCTCTGCTCACCAAAGCCCCCCACCCCATCCCTCCCCACAAGGGGGAGGGGGCCGTTTATCCAATGAGGCAGGAGCGGGAGGTCGGTCAAAGTGGCACCTCCCCTCCCCCTCGTGGCGAGGGGCAGGGGGTGGGGGGGCCTTCAAGGGGCCCTAGTCGAACACCCCGGTCACACGGCCCAAAAGCATAAAGGCGCGCACGGTTCGGGTTTCAGAAAGATCCGTCAACTCGCTGTCGGTGGCGACTTTTTCGAATTCGAGAAACACCTTGTCAAAGCTGCGCAGGAAATGATGGACCGCATCTTTGAAGATCGCATCCTCGCGCAGCCGACCCGCCGCCAGTGCCAGCGAGGCGCGGTCACGCACCCCACCCAAGGCCGCGATGCCGCGCCCGCGTTCACCCATCGCAAAGCGCCGCCAGATTTCAGGCCGGGCGCGGTCGGGCTTGAGGTCATCCATATAGATGCCCTCTTGGCTTAGGAGTGTCAGCACATCCTGCGCCGCGCGGATTAGCTTGGCGACGTTGCGATCCTCCAGAGCGGCACGAAGGGTGCGGAAACCTTCCTTGTCGTCGGGGTTTTCAGGAAACTGCAGCGCGCGAATGAAATCCGCGTTCGATAAGGGCGGGCGCAGGGCCTCGGCCGGGGTACCAAGTGCCAGGGCAGGCTGTTCAGCGGTCAGATCGGGCTGCGGGGTGGCCATGGCCGCCTTGCGATCGGCCGAGGGCTGCACCAGTGCCGTATCGCGCCGCGAGGTGAAGGTGGCCAGCGCCGTTTCGGTTTGCCGCGCGGTCAGGGCGATTTCGTTGATCTTGCGTTCGACCGAGGGTTTGATGCCGCCCTGCTGGGTCGCAAGATAGGTGCTGCGCATGGCGTCGACTGTGGCCTGCAGCCGCGCCGCCTCATGCCGCAGGCTGCGGACTGACCGCAGAGTTACCGCGGCCACCCAGATCAGGGCCAAGGGCAGGAACACAACCAAAAGCGTCAACACAAGACCAAGTGGTGCCACATCGGGCGGCGCTTTCCAGATATAGGCGACCACCGCCGATACCCAGACCACACAAAGGCCAATCGCCACCCATTCTGGGGAGGCCAGCCGTGGTTCAGTCCCACGGGATGCATAAAGCCCAAGCTCCATCTGCCGCTGCTCAAACGCACGCGCCTCGGGGTCTCGGGGGTGCTGGATGTCCTTGTTAGGCATCGTCACTCGCTGGTTTGGTCGGCATTTGGGGGGCAGCCCCCAGACTTTAAATGTAACGGATTGAAAGAATTTCGTAACTGCGATTGCCGCCGGGTGTCTTGACCTCGACAGAATCACCCTCGTCCTTGCCAATCAGAGCGCGGGCCAAGGGCGAACGGATGTTCAACTTTCCCGCCTCGATATCGGCCTCGGTCTCTCCGACGATTTGATAGGTTTTCTCCTCGTCGCTGTCCTCGTCGACGATGGTTATCGTCGCCCCGAATTTGATGGTCCCAGACAGTCGGGTGGGATCGATCACTTCGGCCAAGGACAAAATGCCCTCAAGCTCTTTGATGCGGCCTTCGATGAAGCTCTGTTTCTCGCGCGCCGAATGGTATTCCGCGTTTTCCGACAAATCGCCATGCTCGCGCGCTTCCGCGATGGCGCGGATGATGGCGGGGCGCTCCACGCTTTTCAGCTGCTTCAATTCTTCGTCCAATGCGACGAAGCCGGCGCGTGTCATCGGAATCTTTTCCATGGGCCTTTTCACATAAATGACAAGGCCACAGTCCGGGTGCGGACCATGACCTTGGGAAACCTACTTGGCCAACAGAACCCGAAGGCGCACCAAATGCAAGGGGGAATGGCGCGAATGGGCGTCATGGCGTCGGGGCGGGTCAAGCGGGCACGACAGAAAGTTTCCCTCATGCGGCAATATCTAAACAGGATGTTGCGTCATGGTTGACCTTGGCCAGTCCAAAGGGCAAACACAGGCGCAGCGAAAAAGCCGGGAACCGAAGAGGAAGCCATGACCGAAATCGTGCGCGAAACGATGGAATATGACGTTGTGATCGTGGGCGCGGGGCCGTCCGGCCTGTCGGCGGCGATCCGGCTGAAGCAGATCAACCCCGAGCTGTCGGTGGTGATCCTTGAAAAAGGCTCTGAGGTTGGCGCGCATATCCTGTCGGGGGCCGTGCTGGACCCCTCGGGTCTGGACGCGCTGCTGCCCGATTGGCGTGAAATGGGGGCGCCGATCAAGACCGAGGTGGTCGAGGATAACTTCTATATCCTTGGGCCAGCCGGACAGCTGCGCATCCCGAATTTCCCGATGCCGCCTTTGATGAACAACCACGGCAATTACATCGTCTCGATGGCCAATGTCTGCCGTTGGCTGGCGGGCAAGGCCGAAGAGCTGGGCGTCGAAATTTTCCCCGGCATGGCCTGCAGCGAGATCGTCTATGGCGACAAGGGCGAAGTGCGCGGTGTCGTCGCGGGCGAGTTTGGTCTGGGCCCTGATGGCAAGCCGGGTCCGAGCTATGAGCCGGGCATGGTGCTGGCCGGGAAATATGTGTTCCTGAGCGAAGGCGTGCGCGGGAGCCTGTCGAAAGAGGTCATCGCCAAATATGATCTGTCGGCCGGCAAATGCCCGCAGAAGTTCGGCCTTGGCATGAAAGAAATCTGGGAGATTGACCCGGCCAAGCACAAGCTCGGCACCGTCACCCATACGATGGGCTGGCCCTTGGGCAGCAATGCGGGTGGCGGGTCGTTCATCTATCACATTGAAGGCAATCAGGTTTATGTCGGCTTCGTGGTGCACCTGAACTACGAGAACCCGCACCTCTACCCCTACATGGAGTTCCAGCGATTCAAGCATCACCCGATGGTGGCCGAACTCCTGAAGGGCGGCAAGCGTGTGGCTTACGGCGCACGGGCGATTTCCGAGGGCGGCTGGCAGTCGATACCGAAAATGGTGGCACCGGGTGTGGCCCTCTTGGGTTGCTCGGCGGGCCTCGTGAACGTGCCGCGGATCAAGGGCAACCATAACGCCATGCTGTCAGGCATTGCGGCGGCTGAAGCGGGGGCCAAGGCCATTGCGGCGGGTCGCGCCAGCGATGAGCTGAACGATTACGAGACGGCCGTTCGCATCGGCCCGATTGGCAAGGACCTGAAGAAGGTTCGCAACGTCAAACCGCTGTGGTCCAAGTATGGCCTCATTGCCAGCCTGACCTTGGGCGGGGCCGATATGTGGGCCAATACCTTTGGCATGACCATTCTGGGCACGCTGCGCCACGGCAAGAACGACGCCAAGGCGACCGGCAAAGCCAAGGATTTCGCGCCCATCGACTATCCGAAACCCGATGGCGTTCTGTCGTTCGACCGGCTTACCAATGTGGCGTTTTCCTTCACCAACCACGATGAAAACCAGCCCGCCCATCTGCGTCTGAAGGATGCCTCAGTGCCGATTCTGGTGAACCTGCCCGAATATGCCGAACCCGCGCAGCGCTATTGCCCGGCGGGTGTTTATGAGGTGATCGCCGAAGAGGGCAAAGAGCCGCGCTTCCAGATCAACTTTCAAAACTGCGTGCATTGCAAAACCTGCGACATCAAAGATCCGTCGCAAAACATCACATGGACCACGCCGATGGGCGGCGGCGGACCGAACTACCCGAACATGTGATCGCTGGACGGCGGAATTTCTGACAAATTCATGCGGGCCGGGGGAACTATCCCCCGGCCCGCATTGCTTTTGTCGGCCCGTCTCACTAGCTATTTGGCAATCCAACAAGGAGCCTGCCCATGCCATCGCCCGCGCCCAAGGTGCTTCGCCCTGTGTTCGGCCCGGTTCTGATGGCCCTGTGCCTTGGACTGGGGTTTCCGATGCTGGCACAAGAGACCGACCCGGTCGAGACAGTCGCAGGCGATGCCGGGGCCTTCTTGGCCGCGCGGGCGGCGGCCGCTGAGTCTGACCATACTGCTGCCGCAGATTGGTTTGCCCGCGCGCTGGTCAGCGATGCGAAAAATCCAGGTCTGCTGGAAGGCGCGATCTTGGCCAATATAGGGCTGGGCGAGTGGGGTCCTGCGGCCAATATGGCGCGGACGCTGCAAGACGCTGATGCATCGTCGCAGGCCGGATATCTGGCACTTTTGATCGAGGCGATCCAGGCCGAAGACTATGAAGATGTGCTGGAAAAGAGCCGCGATGGAGTCGCCAATGGTGCGCTTCTTGATGTGCTTGTGACGGCTTGGGCGCAGGTTGGGCTGGGCCGCATGTCTGAGGCGACCGCGACACTTGACGGTTTGTCCAACGCCCAAGGCATGGCAACCTTCGGGATGTATCACAAGGCCTTGGCCTTGGCCTCGGCAGGGGACTACGAGGGCGCGCATGGGATCCTGTCCGATCCCAATCAGGGCGCCCTGCAGGCGCTGCGGCGCGCTATACTGGCGCATGCTCGCATCTTGTCGCAGCTGGAGCGCAACGCCGAAGCGCTGGCGCTATTGGATGCCAGCTTTGTTGGCGAACCAGACCCCGAACTGGAAGAGTTGCGCCTTAGGCTTGCGGCGGGCGAACCGGTGCCGTTCGACAGTGTCACCAGCGCCAAGGAAGGCTTGGCCGAAGTCTTCTACACCGTCGCCATGGCCCTTGGGCAGGACGGTGACATCACCCATACGTTGATCTATGCCCGCGCCGCGCAGGCGTTGCGGCCCAATCAGGATGACACCGCCCTCTTGGTGGCCGGGCTTTTAGAAGAGCAAGGACAGCATGATCTTGCGATCGAGGTCTATGCCACGGTTCCCGCGACAAGCCCAGCGTTCCACACCGCCGAAATCGGGCGTGCAGAGGCGACCCGGTCCGCAGGTCGCACCGAAGCGGCAATTGAGATCCTGCAGGGTCTTGCCCGCGCAAAACCTGATCTCTTGGTCGCCCATATCGCGCTGGCCGATGCCTATCGCCGCGATGAACGCTTTGCCGAGGCGCGGGATGTCTACACCACCGCCATCAATCTTTTGGACACCCCGCGCCCCGAGAACTGGGGACTCTTTTTCAGCCGCGGCATCTGTGCCGAGCGTCTTGGCGACTTTGACGGCACTGTGGCCGACATGCGTGAGGCGCTACGGCTGAACCCCGAACAACCGCAGGTTTTGAATTACCTTGGCTACAGCTTCGTTGACCGTGGCAAAAACCTGCAAGAGGCGCTGTCGATGATCGAACGCGCCGTCGCCCGCGAACCGGGGTCGGGCTATATCATCGACAGTCTGGCTTGGGCCTATTACCGGCTGGGCCGTTATCAGGATGCGGTCGAACCGATGGAGCGCGCATCACTGTTGGAGCCTGTTGATCCGATTGTCACCGACCATCTGGGCGATATCTATTGGGCCGTGGGCCGCACGCGCGAGGCCGAGTTCCAGTGGCACCGCGCGCTGTCCTATGGGCCAACCGAAAAGGACGCCACCCGGATTCGCCGTAAGCTGGAAATCGGGCTGGACGCCGTGCTCGACGAAGAAGGGGCACCGCCCATTGCCCCGGTCGAGGCCAAGGCTGATCCGTGACGACGGGCGCGGAAACCGCGCTGGCGCGCGCTAAGGTCAACCTGTCGCTGCATGTCACCGGGCAGCGGGTTGATGGGTATCATCTTTTGGACAGCCTCGTGGTCTTTGCTGATCTGGGCGATGTCATCACCTGCGAACGGGCAAAGGCGCTGACCCTTGCACTCACAGGCCCCGAAAGCCATGGGCTGACAGCCGCTGAGGACAATCTTGTGATGCGCGCGGCGCGGGCCTTTGGTGCGCCCTTTGGGGCGACGATCACGCTGGACAAACGCCTGCCCGTCGCTTCGGGCATTGGTGGCGGCTCAGCCGATGCAGCGGCGACGCTGGTGGCCTTGTCCCGGCTTTGGGGGTTGGCCTTGCCCTCGGCGGAGCAGGTCTTGGCACTTGGGGCCGATGTGCCGGTCTGCCTTGCCGGGCATGCCGCCCGGATGCAAGGCGTGGGAGAGCGGGTCAGCCCCCTGCCCCATGCCTTGCCGCCCACCCATCTGGTGCTGGTCAATCCGCGCGTTCAGGTGTCCACCCCGGTGGTGTTTAGGGGTCTGGCGCGCAAAGATAACGCGCCGATGCCTGCCCATCTGCCACGCATGACCAGCGTGGCCGAGTTAGCCGCGTTTCTGACAATGCAGCGCAATGATCTGGAAGCCACGGCCTTGGTGGCAGAACCCGTCATCGGGCTGGCCAAGGCCGCTCTTGGCGCCCAAGCGGGCTGCCATCTGGCGCGAATGTCAGGATCAGGGGCCACTTGCTTTGGCCTTTTTGCCGATGCGCAAGCCGCAGGGGCGGCAGCGCTCGCGATCCGTACAGCCTATCCGGGCTGGTGGGTCGAAACGGCGGCTATGGTTGCCTGATCAGGCGATGCGGGCCACCACATAGGACGTCAGATCGTCGAGCATCTGGCGCAAGGGATGGTCAGGCACCTGCGCCAAAGCCGCACGCCCGCGCGCAGCCCATGCCAGCGCATCAGCACGCGCCGCTTCCAGCGCGCCGTGACGGTTCATGATGGCCAGCGCCTGCGCGAGGTCACCCTCACGCTGGTCGCCCTTTTCAATCGCCCGCACCCAAAAGGCGCGCTCTTCGGCATTGGCCTTGGCCACCGCCTTGATCAGTGGCAAGGTCAGCTTACGCTCACGGAAATCATCGCCCACGTTCTTGCCAATCGCAGCCGTGGTGCCGGTGTAATCCAAAAGATCATCGGCAATCTGAAAGGCGATGCCCAAGGCGTCGCCATAGGCGTAAAGCGCTTGCACCACATCTTCGGGAGCACCCGCAACCACGCCACCCACCTCGGTCGCCGCCGAGAACAAGGCAGCAGTCTTGCCGCGCACCACTTTGAGGTAGATGTCTTCGCTCGTCGCCAGATCCTGCGCAGCGGTCAGCTGCAACACCTCGCCCTCGGCGATGGTGGCCGAAGCATTGGCAAGGATCCCCAAGACGCGGATCTGCCCGGGATCGGTCATCAACTGAAAGGCACGGGCGAAAAGGTAGTCGCCAACCAGAACCGATGATTTGTTGTCCCACAGCAGGTTCGCCGTCGGCCGCCCGCGCCGCTGGGCGCTTTCGTCGACCACATCGTCATGCAACAGCGTGGCGGTGTGAATGAACTCTACCGCTGCGGCAAGATGCACATGATAGGGCCCGGTATAGCCGCACAGCCGCGCTGCGGCCAAGGTCAGCATCGGGCGCAGGCGCTTGCCGCCCGCCTCGATCAGATGGGCGGTGACTTGTGGGATGCGGGGGGCATGTTCCGAGGCCATGCGTTCGCGGATCAACAGATTGACTGCAGCCATGTCTGCAGCCAAATAATCTGCCAAACGATCCTGCGGTTTTGGCATGTGATCCAAGGACTTCCCCATTCGTCTCGACTTTCTGTCTCACAGCCGCGAAACTAGCGCTATGAAACTTTTGCTTCAGACAACCGATCCTACTGTGATCGCCTTCGCCCAAGCCCTTCTTGAAGGCGAGGATATACCCAGCTTTGTGCTGGACGTCCACATGAGCGTGTTCGAAGGCAGCATAGGCATTCTGCCGCGCCGGTTGATGGTGCGAGAGCGGGATTGGGTCGAGGCGCGCTCGGTCATTCGGGCCAATGGCATTGACGAAGGCTATGATGCAGAGCCCTGATTTTGACGAGGCCGCGCTGTCGCGCGATGCGTTCTTGTGCGGGCGGTTGCACCTGTGGCAGCCGAAAAAGGGCTATCGCGCGGCGACAGACCCGGTGATCTTGGCCGCCGCCTGCCCGGCGCGGGCGGGCGAGCGTGTGTTGGATCTGGGCTGTGGTGCGGGCGCGGCGAGCTTGTGCCTTGCAGCACGGGTGCCGGGGGTCCAGCTTGCAGGGCTGGAGTTGCAGCCTGCCTATGCGACGCTGGCACGGCGCAATGCAGCCGAGAACCGGGTCGAGATGCAGGTCGAATGCGGCGATCTGGCGCAGATGCCTGTGGCGCTGCGCCGGGACTTCGACCATGTCATCGCCAACCCGCCCTATTACCCGGCCGGAGGCACGCCCTCGCCCAACGCCGCACGTGCAACCGCCTTGCAGGTTGAAACTCCCTTGGGTAACTGGGTGCAGGCCGCCGCGCGCCGTCTGGCCCCCGGCGGCTGGTTGACGTTGATCTGTGGGGCAGATGGCCTGCCTGCCGTGCTGGCGGCAATGGGCACAAAGCTCGGCTCGGCCAGCGTCCTGCCCTTGCAGCCCCGCGAAGGCCGCGCCGCGCTGCGTATCGTCTTGCGCGCCCGCAAGGGTGGCAAAGGGGCGTTCCAGCTCTTGGCGCCCTTGGTGCTGCACCGAGGCTTGGCACATGATGGCGACCGCGAGAACTATACCCAACGCGCCAGCGCCGTGCTGCGCGGCGGCGAAAGCCTGTCAGCGGAATTCAGCGAATTTTGACCAAATGCGCCAAAACGCTGTGTGAAGTTTTCGTGACAGACCGCCCGATTCGTGATGCACTGAAGATGTTGCCACCATCATCAGGAGGACTTCCATGAGCGTCGCTTCCCACATCTCCGAACTCAAGAAGAAGCACGAAAACCTTGCCGATATGGTCGAAAAGGCGCAACGCGCGCCAGGTGCAAGTGACTTGCAGATCGCTGAGTGGAAAAAGCAGAAGCTGAAGATCAAGGAAGAGATCGGCCGCCTGTCGCAGGCTTAAGCGTCCAGACCCGATCCCTTACGCCTGACCTTTCAGGCTGGCGCGGGCGGCCAATACCGCCCCGCCTGTGATAAGTAACGCTGCCAAAAGCAAAACCGGTTTGCCCTCGGCAAGCCCGGCGGCGATCAGGGCCAATGTAGAAAGCAAGGGCGCGGCATAGGATGCGACGCCCAAAAGTTGGATGTCGCCCTTTTTCATGCCGATGTCCCATGTAAAGAACGCGGCCCCCACCGGGCCAAGGCCAAGGCCGATCACCGACAGCCAGCCCCAGCTGCCCTGCGGCCATGCGGTGACCTCCCAGATCAGATGCGCGGGCACAGAAAGTGCCGCGGTCAGCAAGCAATAGACCACGACGGATTCCGTCGGCACATCGCCCAGACGCCGCGACAGCACCGAATAGGCCGCCCAAGCCAACGCGCACAGAAAGGCCAGCGACAGGCCCAGAACCGGCACGGCCCCCGCGCTGTCCCCCCGTCCCATCACGATCAACCCCGCCCCGGCAAAAGCCACCAGCGCGCCGATGACATGCAGCGGACGCAAGCGCTCACCCGGCAAGAGGCCGGAGAACAGCACGATGAAGAGGGGCCAAAGATAGGCGATCAGCCCGATTTCGGCGAAAGGTGCGATGCGAAAGGCGGTGAAATAGAGTGCGTGATAGCCAAAAAGCCCAATTGTGCCAAAGGCGTAGACCTTCCACGAAATCTGGCGCAGCACCCCAAACCCTGCGCCAAACCCGATCCAGACAAGGCCGATGGCCCCACCAATGCCGAAACACAAAGCGTTCAGCAGGAACGGCGGCACCGGGGCAGAGCCGATGGTCATCAGCGCCAAAAGCGCCCACATCAGAATTGCGGTGAACCCGATGGCCGTTGCCCTTTGCTGTGTCATGCCTGCCTCTACGTTGCGCGCCCAGCGTTACGGGTGCATCCGGGCTGCCGCAAGGGTCGGCATGAAAAAGCCCGGCCGCAGGGCCGGGCTTCGTACAGTCATGAGTTCGGCTTAGACGAAGTACTGCCCGCCGTTCGCGGAAATCGTGGCGCCGGTGATAAAGCCCGCATCATCGGCAGCCAAGAAGGTCACGCAGCGCGCAATCTCCTCCGGCTCGCCCAGTCGGCCGACCGGGATCAGGGGGATGATGCGTTCAGCCAGCACTTTTTCGTCAATGGAGCGGACCATTTCCGTGCCGATATAACCGGGGCAGATCGCGTTCACGGTGATGCCCGCACGTGCGCCTTCTTGCGCCAAGGCCTTGGTAAAGCCCAGATCGCCCGATTTGGCGGCCGAATAGTTGGCTTGGCCCGCCTGGCCCTTCTGACCATTGATCGACGAGATGTTGATGACACGGCCGAACTTGCGGTCGCGCATCCCCGACCACAGGGGGTGGGTCATGTTGAACAGGCCAGTCAGGTTGGTGTCGATCACCTCTTTCCACTGGCCGGGGGTCATCTTGTGGAACATGGCGTCGCGTGTGATGCCCGCATTGTTCACCAGCACATCGACCGGGCCAACTTCGGCTTCAACCTTGGCGATGCCTGCCACGCAGGCGTCGTAATCGGCAACCGACCATTTGTAGGTGGGAATACCGGTTTCCTTGGTAAAGGCGGCCGCCGCCTCATCATTGCCCGCATAGTTTGCGGCCACCTTGTATCCTGCCGCCTTCAGTGCCACCGAAATTGCCGCGCCAATGCCGCGCGATCCGCCTGTGACCAATGCTACCCGTGCCATGATTCCTCCATTTTAGGTATGCCAGCGTATGTCCTTGAAATCCTGTTACTGAAATGACGAAGGGCGCGCAACTTTATTGCGCGCCCAATTTGCAGATGCGGCGAAATTTCGCGTCTGCAGCAGGTGATTTAGCGTTCCAGCGTCAGGGCAACACCCATACCACCGCCGATGCACAGGGTCGCAAGACCCTTCTTGGCGTTGCGGCGGCCCATTTCGTGGATCAGTGTGTTGAGAATCCGGCAGCCCGAAGCACCGATCGGGTGGCCGATCGCAATCGCGCCACCGTTGACGTTCACAATCGCCGGGTCCCAACCCATGTCTTTGTTCACCGCGCAAGCCTGGGCGGCAAATGCCTCATTCGCCTCAACCAGATCGAGATCGCCGACTTTCCAGCCCGCCTTGTCCAGCGCCTTGCGGCTGGCATAGATCGGGCCGACGCCCATGATCGACGGGTCAAGCCCGGCGGTGGCATAGGACGCAATCCGCGCCAGCACCTTCAGCCCGCGCTTTTCAGCCTCTTTGTCGGTCATCAGAAGAACCGCTGCTGCGCCGTCGTTGATACCGCTGGCATTGCCTGCGGTGACCGAGCCCTCCTTGGTGAAGGCCGGGCGCAGCTTCTGCATCGATTCCAGCGTGGCCCCATGGCGGATGTATTCATCGGCATCGACCACGATATCGCCTTTGCGGGTTTTCACGGTGAAGCCAATGATCTCATCGGCGAACTTGCCAGCCTTCTGCGCGGCCTCGGCCTTGTTTTGGCTTTCCAGCGCGAACTGGTCCTGCATGTCGCGCGAAATCTGCCACTGGTTGGCGACGTTTTCGGCGGTCTGGCCCATGTGATAGCCGTTGAAGGCGTCCCACAGCCCGTCCCGGATCATCGAATCGATGAAGTTCAGATCGCCCATCTTCTGCCCGGCACGCAGATGCGCGACATGGGGCGACAGCGACATGTTTTCCTGACCGCCCGCAATAACGATCTTCGCATCACCCAGCGTGACATGCTGCGCGCCCAAGGCAACCGCCCGCAGACCCGAGCCGCAGACCTGGTTCAGACTCCAAGCGCTGGATTCTTTCGCCAGACCGGCGCGGATCGCGGCCTGACGGGCTGGGTTCTGACCCTGACCGGCGGTGAGCACCTGACCCAGAATGGTTTCTTCGACCTCGGCCTTGTCGATCCCGGCGCGCGCGACGACGCCCTCGATCACGGCAGCACCCAGGTCATGGGCCGGAGTGCCCGCGAAAGCGCCGTTGAAGCTGCCAACGGCGGTCCGCCCCGCTGCAACGATTACCACATTGGTCATGAACTATCCCCTCCATTCGCCCAGCGACGGGATGCCGCTTTGCAGCATGGCTAGGCAAACCGACATGCAAAAGCAAGCAGGCTTGCGTGCCATTGTGACGCAGCGCAATCTTTAGGCACGTTTGCGCTGCGGGGTGGTGGGGCCGAAATCCGGTTTCAGGTTCGCCGCGCCGAAGAGATATCCTTGCAAGCAATCCACCCCAAGGTTCATCAGGAACCGGGCCTCATCCGGGCTTTCGACCGCTTCGGCAACGGTGAACATGTTGAAATGCTGACCAATCGACAAAAGCGCCGCCGTGAGGGCTGCATTGTCCGGGTCGCGGTGAATACTGCGGATGAATTGGCCGTCGATCTTAAGGATATCAAAGAAGAAATCCTTGAAATAGCGGATCGCGGTATAGCCCGATCCGAAATCATCCAGCGCGAAGGCGACGCCTTCGGCCTGCAGATCTTGCATGAAGGCGATCACCAATTCGGGCACCAGCATGGCCGAGCTTTCGGTGATCTCAAGGATCAGCCGTTCGCCTACCGTCGGATCAGTCGCGAGGCCCTTTTTCAACACCCGCATCCAGCGTGGATAACCAATGGAGCGGGCCGACATGTTGATGGAAATGCGCGTCGCCGGGTGACGAATCAGCGCACCAAGCCCGAGTTCAAGTGCGATGCAGTCGATCTCGCGCCCGATTTCGGTGCTTTCGACAGCACCGATAAAGTCCTTGGCGGGGATGACGCGGCCGTTAGGGTCCAGCACGCGAATCAGCCCTTCGTGAAAGGCGACGCGATCCGGATCGCGCGACAGAACCACCGGCTGATAGGCCAACCGCATGCGGCGGGCGTCGATGGCGGCGCGTACCATCGAGATGGTGTCGCGGTCTTGCTGCGATATCATCA
>JBILYK010000153.1:0-29367 GCA_044377735.1 Paracoccaceae bacterium
CGGCCTTTGCAATTCCGGTGATCGTGATCTGGCTGGCATGGCGGCACGAGCTGAGCACCGGATTTCGCGCAAAAAACCCAATTGGCCATGTCTGGCGCGGGTTAATGGGCACCTTGGCCATGGGAATGGGCTTTGCGGGGCTTGCCTATCTGCCGCTGCCCGAAGTTACGGCGATCGGCTATGCAGCCCCCCTGTTGGTGGTGGTCTTTGCCGCGATGTTTCTGGGCGAGAATGTGCGTGCCTTTCGGTTGGCGATGGTGGCCTTGGGCTTAACCGGCGTCTTGATCGTGCTGTCACCGCGCCTGACGATCCTGTCAGGCGACGCCGCCGACCACCGCGAGGCTTTTGGTGCGATGCTGGTGTTGGGCGGCGCGGTCTTTGCGGCCCTTGCACAGGTCTTTGTGCGCAAGCTGGTGATGACGGAGAACACCTCGGCCATCGTGTTTTGGTTCTCGCTGACCGCCACGCTTTTATCACTAACCACGCTGCCCTTTGGCTGGGTCATCCCCACGGGGATGGAGGCCGCCACACTGGTCGGCGCGGGGGTTTTGGGCGGAGTGGGGCAGATCCTTCTGACCTCAAGCTACCGCGAGGCGGATGCGTCACTGGTGGCGCCCTTTGACTATGCATCCATGCTGTTTGCGCTGTTGATTGGGTACTTCGTTTTTGCCGAAGTGCCGACTTGGACGATGCTTTTGGGCGCGGCCATCGTGATTACCGCCGGAATCCTGATCATCTGGCGCGAACGCAAGCTGGGCTTGGAGCGTGCCAAGGGTCGCAAGGCGATGACGCCACAGGGCTAGGGTCTGGTGACTTCAAAATGAAAACCCCCGACGTTTCCACCGGGGGCTTCTTTATCCTGAACCGGGTGACGGCCCGCGCGTTTCACGGAAACGCACTGCACCGAAAAGGTTTCGCGCTAGCGTGAAACCTTACCAGTCTTCCTTGGCCACGATACGGGTGGTGACCGGCAGCTTCATCGCGCCCAGACGCAGGGCCTCACGTGCGATGGATTCGGCAACGCCGTCCACTTCGAACATGATGCGGCCCGGCTTGACCTTGGACACCCAACGGTCGGTCGAACCTTTACCCTTACCCATACGAACTTCGATGGGCTTGGCGGAGACCGGCAGATCCGGGAAAATACGGATCCAAACACGGCCCTGACGCTTCATGTGGCGGGTGATCGCGCGGCGAGCCGCTTCGATCTGACGCGCCGACACACGCTCAGGCTCGGTTGCCTTCAGCGCGAAGGAACCGAAGTTCAGAAGGAAACCGCCCTTGGCTTCGCCATGGATCCGGCCTTTGAAGGCCTTGCGGAATTTTGTACGCTTTGGTTGCAGCATAACTTTCCCTCCTTACGCGCGTTCGCGGTCGCGGCGAGGACCACGCGGAGCGGGGCCATCAGCAGCTTCGGCAAGGCGACGGTCATGGGCCTGCGGATCATGTTCAAGGATTTCGCCTTTGAAGATCCAGACCTTCACGCCGATGATTCCATAGGCCGTCATGGCTTCGGACAGCGCATAGTCGATGTCTGCGCGCAGGGTGTGCAGCGGCACACGGCCTTCGCGGTACCATTCGGTCCGTGCGATTTCAGCACCGCCCAAACGGCCAGCAACGTTCACACGGATGCCAAGGGCACCCATACGCATCGCGTTCTGCACACCACGCTTCATGGCACGACGGAAGGAAACCCGGCGTTCCATTTGCTGAGCGATCGATTCCGCAACCAGCTGCGCGTCAAGCTCCGGCTTGCGGATTTCGACGATGTTCAGGTGCAGTTCCGACTTGGTGAAGGCATTGAGCTTCTTGCGAAGCGTTTCAATGTCTGCACCTTTCTTGCCGATGATCACGCCCGGACGTGCGGTGTGAATGGTCACACGGCACTTTTTATGCGGACGTTCGATGATCACGCGGCTGATGCCGGCAGCCTTGCATTCAGTATGCACAAACTCGCGCATCTTGAGATCTTCGAGCAGCAGATTGCCGTAATCTTTCGATTCAGCAAACCAGCGGCTGTCCCAGGTGCGGTTGACCTGCAAACGCATCCCGATGGGGTTTACCTTCTGACCCATTATGCAGACTCCCCAACTTGACGCAGCTTGATCGTGATCTCGCTGAACGGTTTCATGATCTTGCCGAAACGGCCACGAGCCCGCGGACGACCGCGCTTCATGACCAGATTTTTACCGACCCAAGCTTCGGCGACAACAAGGCTGTCAACGTCGAGATTGTGGTTGTTTTCCGCATTGGCGATGGCCGACTGCAGGCACTTCTTCACGTCACCGGCAATGCGGCGCTTGGAGAATGTCAGATCGGCAAGCGCCTTTTCCACCTTCTTGCCGCGGATCAGACCAGCGACAAGGTTCAGTTTCTGCGGCGAGGTGCGAAGCATGCGGGCAATCGCCTGCGCTTCGTTGTCCGCCAAGCGGCGCGGATTCTTTTCCTGACCCATGGCTTATTTCCTCTTGGCTTTTTTATCGGCAGCGTGACCGTAATAGGTCCGCGTCGGCGAATATTCACCGAACTTCTGGCCGATCATTTCTTCGGTCACGTTAACCGGGATGTGCTTTTTGCCGTTATAGACAGCAAAAGTCAGGCCAACGAACTGAGGCAGGATGGTGGAACGACGCGACCAGATCTTGATCACTTCGCTTTTGCCCGAAGCCTTCGCATTCTCTGCCTTTTTCAAGACATAGCCATCGACGAACGGGCCTTTCCAAATGGAACGTGCCATGGATTAGCGCCCCTTCTTCTTGGCGTGACGCGAGCGGACGATAAGAGTGTCCGACTGCTTCGGTTTACGGGTCTTGTTGCCCTTGGTCCCTTTACCCCACGGGGTAACCGGGTGACGACCACCCGAGGTCCGGCCTTCACCACCACCATGCGGGTGATCGATCGGGTTCATTGCAACGCCGCGGACGGTCGGGCGAACGCCCTTGTGACGCATACGGCCGGCTTTACCGAAGTTCTGGTTCGAGTTGTCGGGGTTCGACACAGCACCGATGGTGGCCATGCATTCCTGACGCACCATGCGCAGCTCGCCCGACGAGAGGCGGATCTGCGCGTAGGAACCGTCGCGACCAACGAACTGAGCATAGGTGCCAGCAGCGCGGGCCAATTGGCCGCCCTTGCCGGGCTTCAGCTCGACGTTGTGGACGATCGAACCGATCGGCATGCCCGAGAAGGGCATGGCATTTCCTGGCTTCACGTCCACTTTGGCTCCAGCGATAACGCTGTCGCCAACAGCCAGACGCTGCGGAGCAAGGATATAGGCAAGCTCGCCATCCGTGTAACGGACAAGGGCGATAAAGGCGGTGCGGTTGGGATCGTATTCGATCCGCTCGACCACAGCGGCCATGTCAAATTTGGTGCGTTTGAAGTCCACAACGCGGTACAGACGCTTTGCGCCGCCGCCCTTGTGCCACATCGTGATACGTCCGGTGTTGTTCCGGCCACCTGTCTTGGTCAAACCCTCAGTAAGGGCTTTGACCGGACGGCCTTTCCACAGCTCCGAACGGTCGATCAGAACCAGCCCGCGCTGGCCTGGCGTCGTCGGCTTATACGACTTGAGTGCCATGTTCTCTGTCTTCCGTTAGCTATCGGGCCTTGCGACCCGGGTTAAGGGCCCCGAAGGTCCCCGATTGAGGCCCGTTCCGAATCACAGGAACGAACAAACCAAGAGCCCCGGACGAATCCGGGGCTTCTGGTGTGGCGGTGCAATAGCAGGAGGGGATGGGGGTGGCAATGGGGGTGGGGTGGGATTCTTTGGGGGAAGCGATCTGTTAGTTGTTTGAAGGGGGCCTACTTGAACGACGCAGCGTTAGGCGCGAGGCTCCGCTATGGCCTTGCAGCTGACACATAGAATGCTGACACGCACGAGGAAACAATGGCAAAGAGAACTGAGTATCGTATCATCAAATATGCTCACGACGGCACAGTAATAAAGGAGTTGCGTGCGCCCAATAATGTGAATCCGAGCCTACTGCTGGAAAGGCTTATTTGTCGAGATCTGGATGATCAAACGCTGATTGACTCATGTCTTCGTTCAAACGCCAAGCGTTTCTATGACCCTTTTCAGGTGATTGACATGCGGGATGAGCATCGGCGTGAGCAAGCTCGCAATGCATTGGCTGCTGATCCTGAAACCGAAGACCCGATAGGAGTTTACAACCGTGCAAGGGCCGCACAAATCTCGCCCGGAAAGACACTGATGATTGCCGGAGCAAGTCATGAATACTTCGTTAATGAAGTGGAAGTCTGAAACGGAATTTAACGAACTCATCAGTTGAACATTGCCAAGAGCGATCTGACCGAAGCGGCCATGGCGGTGCAAGATAAAGGGCAGTTTCGTTGGCTAAACGGCTCTCGTTCAAAAAAAGCAGCCCTTCATGCAAAAAGCCCCCACCTTTCGGCAGGGGCTTTCGCAATTCATAGATCGGGGCTACCCCCGACAGCCGATCAGAGGCCAGTAGAAACGTCGATGGTGTTTCCAGCTTCCAGCATGACATAGGCTTTTTTCTTGTCGGAACGCTCACCAGCGCGGCCGCGGAACTTCTTGGCCTTGCCCTTGGTGATGGTGGTGTTGACCGCCTTCACCTTGACGCCGAAAACTGCCTCAACAGCTTCTTTGATCTGGGGTTTGGTTGCGTCCATGGCGACCTGGAAAACCACCGCGCCACCTTCCGAGACCATGGTGGCCTTTTCGGTGATGATCGGCTTTTTGATCAGGTCGTAGTGTTCGGGTTTCGCGCTCATTTCAGACGAGCCTCCAAAGCTTCGATACCTGCTTTGGTGATGACCAGAGTATCACGCTTCAGGATATCATAGACGTTTGCACCCATGGTCGGCAGCACGTCGACGCCTTCGAGGTTGCGAGCGGCCAGCGCGAAATTCGCGTCAACGCTTGCACCATCGATGACCAGAACGCGCTTCCAGCCCAGTTCCGACACCATCTTGGCCAGATGGCCGGTTTTGGCATCGGCAAGGGTTGCCACATCAAGGATCACCAGCTCGCCCGCTTTGGCCTTGGCCGAAAGGGCGTGGCGCAGACCCAGTGCGCGGAACTTCTTGGGCAGATCATGAGCGTGCGACCGAGGGGTCGGGCCCTTTACAACACCACCGTGACGGAAGATCGGAGCCTTCTTGGAACCGTGGCGTGCGCCGCCGGTGCCCTTCTGGCGATAGATCTTCTTGGTCGAGTAGGACACTTCGGCGCGCGTCAGCGTCGAGTGCGTACCAGCCTGAGCGCGGGCACGCTGCCAGCGCACAACGCGGTGCAGGATGTCGGCGCGCGGGTCCAACCCGAACAGTGCCTCGTCCAGATCGACAGAACCGGCTTTGCCGCCGTCCAGCTTGATCACATCAAGTTTCATGCTTCACCCCCTTCGGCAGCAGCAGGCGCTGGGGCAGTGGCCGAGCGAACAGCGGCGGGCAGCGGAAGCCCAGCCGGAGCGGCTTTCTTCACGGCGTCCTTGACGGTGACCCAGCCACCCTTGGAGCCGGGGACAGCGCCCTTGACCAAGATCAGACCACGGTCAGCATCGGTACGAACGACCTGCAGGTTCTGGGTGGTAGTGCGAACGGCACCAAGATGGCCAGCCATCTTCTTGCCCTTGAACACCTTGCCCGGATCCTGGCACTGTCCGGTCGAGCCGTGCGAACGGTGCGAGACCGACACACCGTGCGAGGCACGCAGACCGGCAAAGTTGTGACGCTTCATCGCACCGGCAAAGCCTTTACCAATCGAGGTGCCAGCGATGTCGACGAATTGACCTGCCAGATAATGGTCAGCGGTGATTTCCGCGCCCACATCAATCAGGTTGTTTGCCGACACCCGGAATTCCGCGATCTTGCGCTTCGGTGCCACGTTCGCCTTGGCGAAGTGGCCACGCTGCGCGGCCGTGGTGTTCTTGGCCTTGGCAGAGCCCGCGCCAAGCTGAACAGCGGTATAGCCGTCCTTGTCAGCGGTACGCTGCGCCACGACCTGAAGATTGTCGAGTTGCAGAACGGTCACCGGCACCTGCGTGCCGTTTTCCAGAAACAGCCGGGTCATTCCCAGCTTCTTTGCGATAACGCCAGAGCGCATGTGTCTGCCCCCCTTACACTTTGATCTCGACATCCACGCCAGCGGCGAGGTCGAGCTTCATGAGCGCGTCCACGGTCTGGGGGGTCGGATCAACGATGTCGAGCAGACGCTTGTGCGTCCGGATTTCCCACTGGTCGCGTGACTTCTTGTCGATGTGCGGACCACGCAGAACCGTGAATTTCTCGATTTTGTTCGGCAGCGGGATCGGGCCGCGAACGGTGGCACCGGTGCGCTTGGCCGTGGAGACGATTTCCTGGGTGCTGGCGTCCAGCACGCGGTAATCGAAGGCCTTGAGCCGAATGCGAATGGTTTGACCTTGCATCAGTTCTTCCTTCCGAACGTAGACACGAGGCGGGATGCCTGGCCCATAGGTTCGCTTTTGTGAATAGTCATCAGCGCGAATCTCCAAACGGAGTCACGCTGCGCTCCTCTATAGGGCGCACCCCGGCTCGGCAAGGGAATTCTCGGGCTTTGTGCGGCTCTGCATCTGTGTGGCGACCCAGCTTGCCTCAAGCCCGATCTGCCCCATCTTTCCCCGTTCCAGACGCAGACGACAAACCGGGAGTGTATCACAATGCGAAGGCTGATCTTGATCCTTGGCGATCAGCTATCGCCCGGCCTCTCCGCGCTGGCCGACCTTGATCCACACCAGGACATCGTGCTTATGGCCGAGGTTGCCGCGGAAGCGCAGTATGTGCCGCACCACAAGCAGAAGATCGTACTACAGCTGTCCGCCATGCGGCATTTCGCGGCCGATCTGCGGGCACGCGGCGCGACGGTTGATTATGTGCAGTTGGAAGATCTGGCCAACAGCCACAGCTTTTCGGGCGAGGTGGCCCGGGCGGTCAGCCGCCATAACCCTGATCAGATCATCGTGACCGAACCCGGCGAATGGCGGGTCTTGCAGATGATCAGAGGCTGGCAGGCGGCGCTTGGCCTGCCGGTCACAATCCGTGCCGATGATCGGTTCTTCTGCTCCAGGTCGGACTTCGCCGCTTTGGCCAAAGCGGGCAAGACCAGCCGGATGGAGTATTTCTACCGCGAAATGCGTCGTAGAAGCGGGATCCTTATGGATCAAGGCGCTCCGGTGGGCGGTCAGTGGAACTTTGACAGCGACAACCGCAAACCCCTGCCGAAAGGCACCAACCCCCCGGCCCGCAGCCGCTTTGGCCCCGATGCGATCACCCGCGAGGTCTTGGACTTGGTCGCGGAACGGTTTGCAGACCACTTCGGTGATCCAGAGCCCTTTGGTTGGCCCGTCACCCGCACTGACGCGCTGGCAGCACTGGACCATTTCATCACCGACGCCCTGCCCATGTTCGGCGACGTACAAGATGCCATGAAAGCGGGCGAGGACTTTCTCTATCACAGCCTGTTGTCGCCGGCACTGAACTGTGGCCTGCTGCTCCCGCAGGAGGTCTGCATCGCCGCTGAAAGAGCCCATGCAACAGGCCATGCGCCTTTGAATGCGGTAGAAGGCTTTATCCGTCAAGTTCTTGGTTGGCGCGAATATGTCCGTGGGATCTATTGGTTGGAGATGCCCGACTACGCGGCAACCAATGCGCTGAACGCCCAACGCCCGCTGCCCGATCTTTATTGGACCGGCGACACCCCTATGCGCTGCATAGCCGAGGCTGTCTCGACCACTCGCCGCACCGGCTATGCCCATCACATCCAGCGCCTGATGGTCACTGGCAACTTCGCCCTTCTCGCCGGGTTAGCCCCCGCGGCGGTGGAGGAATGGTATCTGGCAGTCTATGTCGATGCCTTTGAATGGGTCGAACTGCCCAACACCCATGGCATGGTGCTGCATGCCGATGGCGGGCGGCTGGGGTCAAAGCCCTATGCCGCCTCGGGTGCCTATATCAACCGCATGTCGGATTATTGCAGCGGTTGCGCCTATGATGTGGCAGAGAAGCTGGGGCCAAAGGCCTGCCCATTCAACTATCTTTACTGGGATTTCATCGACCGCCACGAAGCGCGCTTTGCCCGCAATCCGCGTATGGCGATGCCGGTCAGGACCCTGCGCGCGATGGAGCCAAGCCGTCGGGCGGCCATTCGGGCCGATGCTGCGACTTTTCTAGACAGCCTACCCTCCTCGGGCCCTTCGTGGCCTCGTCGGGACTGACCAAGGCGTGCCCGAGGGGCTCGACGAGCCGCTGAGGCGCAAAGCAAAAGGGCCACCCTGTGGGGTGGCCCTTTCCAGTTAGATATCGTTCAAGTTACGCGATGATCTTGGACACGACGCCTGCGCCGACGGTGCGGCCGCCTTCACGGATGGCGAAGCGCAGCTTCTCTTCCATCGCGATCGGGGCGATCAGCGTCACGTTGAACTTCAGGTTGTCGCCCGGCATCACCATCTCGGTGCCAGCCGGAAGCTCAACCGTGCCGGTCACGTCCGTGGTGCGGAAGTAGAACTGCGGGCGGTAGTTCGCGAAGAACGGCGTGTGACGGCCGCCTTCTTCCTTGGTCAGAATATAGGCCTCTGCCTCGAACTTGGTGTGCGGGTTCACCGACTTCGGCTTGCACAGCACCTGGCCACGTTCCACGCCCTCACGGTCGATGCCGCGCAGCAGGATGCCGACGTTGTCGCCAGCTTCACCGCGGTCCAACAGCTTGCGGAACATCTCGACGCCGGTGCAGATCGACTTCTTGGTGTCGCGGATGCCGACAATTTCAACTTCGTCGCCGACGTTGATCACGCCACGCTCGATACGACCGGTCACAACCGTGCCACGGCCCGAGATCGAGAACACGTCTTCGATCGGCATCAGGAACGGCTGGTCAATGGCGCGAGCCGGCGTCGGGATGTACTCGTCAACGGCCTTCATCAGCGCGCGGATCGAGTTCTCGCCGATATCGGCACGCTCGCCGATCATGGCCTGGTGGGCCGAGCCCTTGACGATCGGAATATCGTCGCCGGGGTATTCGTAGGACGAGAACAGCTCGCGCAGTTCCATCTCGACCAGTTCGATCAGCTCTTCGTCATCAACAAGGTCAACCTTGTTCATGTAGCACACCATGTAGGGGATACCCACCTGGCGGCCCAAGAGGATGTGCTCGCGGGTCTGAGGCATCGGGCCGTCCGAGGCCGCGCACACAAGAATCGCGCCGTCCATCTGTGCCGCACCGGTGATCATGTTCTTCACATAGTCAGCGTGGCCGGGGCAGTCGACGTGAGCGTAGTGACGGGCTTCGGTTTCATATTCGACGTGTGCGGTCGAAATGGTGATGCCGCGAGCCCGCTCTTCCGGCGCGCCGTCAATCTGGTCATAGGCGCGGAATTCACCAAAATACTTGGTGATCGCTGCCGTCAGAGTGGTCTTGCCGTGGTCAACGTGGCCAATCGTGCCAATGTTAACGTGCGGCTTGTTACGTTCAAACTTTGCCTTTGCCATGAGGGCAACTCCTTATTCGGTTGGGAAGGTGGGGTGAAACCCCACCCCACGGGATGGTAGGATGGGCGATCCGCCCATCCCGCTTATGCGTATTTCTTCTGGATTTCCTGGCTCAGGTTTTCCGGCACTGCATCATAATGGTCGAAAGACATCGCGAAGGTTGCACGACCCGAGGTCATGGAACGCAGCGTATTGATGTAACCGAACATATTGGCCAAAGGCACCATAGCGGCGATGACGTTCGCGTTGCCGCGGCTGTCCTGGCCGTTGATCATGCCCCGACGCGAGGTCAGGTCGCCGATGACGCCGCCGGTGTATTCTTCCGGGGTGACGACTTCGACTTTCATGATCGGCTCCAAGAGCTTTGCGCCAGCTTTCTTCAGGCCTTCGCGCATTGCTGCACGCGAGGCGATTTCGAAAGCAAGCACCGAGGAGTCAACGTCGTGGTAGGCGCCATCGATCAGCGCAACCTTGAAGTCGATCACCGGGAAGCCCGCCAGTGGACCAGAGTCCATGACCGACTTGATACCCTTTTCAACGCCGGGGATGTATTCCTTCGGCACCGAACCACCAACAACCTTGGCTTCGAACGAATAGCCTTCGCCCGGTTCCGTCGGCGAGATCACCAGCTTCACGCGCGCAAACTGACCCGTACCACCGGTCTGTTTCTTGTGCGTGTAGTCGATCTCATGCTCACGCGAGATGGTCTCGCGGTAAGCCACCTGCGGCGCACCGATGTTCGCCTCGACCTTGAATTCGCGACGCATACGGTCAACGAGGATGTCTAGGTGAAGTTCACCCATGCCCTTCATGATGGTCTGGCCCGACTCTAGGTCAGTTTCCACGCGGAAGGACGGGTCTTCGGCAGCCAGACGGGCCAAAGCGATGCCCATCTTTTCCTGGTCAGCCTTGGTCTTCGGTTCCACGGCGATTTCGATAACCGGCACCGGAAAGGTCATGGTTTCCAAGACAACCGGATTTGCCGGATCACAGAGCGTGTCGCCCGTGGTGGTTTCTTTCAGGCCGCCAAGTGCGATAATGTCGCCAGCAAATGCTTCGGCAATTTCTTCGCGGTCGATGGCGTGCATCATCATCATACGACCAACGCGCTCTTTGCGCTCTTTGGTCGCGTTCATCATCGCATCACCCTTGGCCAGCTTGCCCGAATAGATCCGGGTGAAGGTCAAGGAGCCCACGAATGGGTCGTTCATGATCTTGAAGGCCAGCGCCGAAAAGGGCTGGGCGTCATCAGCCGAACGGGCGATGCTGCGGGTCTCGGTCTCGTCACCTGGCGCAAAGCCCATGTAGGGCGGCACGTCGAGCGGCGAGGGCAGATAGTCGATCACAGCGTTCAAAAGGGGCTGAACGCCCTTGTTCTTGAACGCCGAGCCAGCCATGACCGGGATGAACTCGATCGCCAGCGTGCCTTTACGGATCAACGCACGCAGCGTTGCGTCGTCAGGCTCGTTACCGTCAAGATAGGCTTCCATCGCGGCGTCATCTTGACCGACAGCATTTTCCAGCAGGTTCATGCGCCACTCGTCTGCTTCCGCCTTCAACGAGTCGCGGATCGGCTGGCGCACCCATGATGCGCCCAAGTCTTCGCCCTCGTAGACCCATTCTTCCATGGTCACGAGATCGATGATGCCTTCCAGCTTGTCTTCTGCGCCAATCGGCAAAGCGATCGGCATGGCGTTCGCGCCGGTCCGGTCCTTGATCATCTTCACGCAGTTGAAGAAGTCAGCGCCAGTCTTGTCCATCTTGTTGACGAACACGATACGCGGAACCTTGTAGCGGTCTGCCTGGCGCCACACGGTTTCGGTCTGCGGCTCGACACCAGCGTTGCCGTCCAAAAGCACGACGGCGCCGTCAAGAACAGCCAACGAACGTTCAACCTCAATGGTGAAGTCAACGTGTCCGGGGGTGTCGATGATGTTGAAGCGGTACTTGTCATCTTTCGACAGGTCAGCGCAGTCAATCTGGCGCTGCCAGAACGTGGTGGTCGCGGCGGAGGTAATGGTGATCCCCCGCTCCTGCTCCTGCTCCATCCAGTCCATCGTCGCAGCACCATCGTGCACTTCGCCGATCTTGTGGGTCTTGCCAGTGTAATAAAGGATACGCTCGGTCGTGGTGGTTTTGCCAGCATCAATGTGAGCAATGATGCCGAAGTTGCGATAGCGGGTCAGCGGATATTCGCGTGCCATGATGACCCCTTACCAGCGATAGTGGCTGAATGCTTTGTTCGCATCGGCCATCTTGTGGGTGTCTTCGCGCTTTTTCACAGCCGTACCACGGTTGTTGACAGCGTCCGACAATTCGGCAGCCAGACGCTCTTCCATGGTGTTCTCGTTGCGCTTGCGCGCGGCGATGATCAGCCAACGGATTGCGAGCGCTTCGCGGCGCTCGGTGCGCACTTCGACGGGAACCTGATAGGTTGCGCCACCGACGCGGCGCGAGCGCACTTCGACGGAGGGCTTCACGTTTTCCAGCGCTTCATGGAAGGCTTCGATGGGCGCGCGCTTCAGTTTGGACTGAACACGCTCAAGTGCGCCATAAACGATCGATTCTGCGACGGACTTTTTGCCATCCAGCATCAGGTTGTTCATGAACTTGGTCAAAACCTTATCGCCATATTTGGCGTCAGGCAGAATATCGCGCTTTTCAGCGGCGTGACGACGGGACATCTGTTATCTCCTCACTTCGGACGCTTGGCGCCATACTTCGAACGGCGCTGACGACGTTCTTTGACGCCCTGGGTATCCAGCACGCCGCGAAGGATGTGGTAACGGACGCCGGGAAGGTCTTTCACACGGCCGCCACGGATCAGAACAACCGAGTGCTCTTGCAAGTTGTGCTTTTCACCGGGGATGTACGAAATCACCTCGAAGCCATTGGTCAGACGAACCTTGGCGACTTTCCGCATAGCGGAGTTCGGCTTTTTCGGGGTGGTGGTGTAAACGCGGGTGCAAACCCCACGCTTTTGCGGGCAGGATTCCAAGTGCTGCGACTTGGACTTGCTGACCACTGGCGACCGCGGTTTGCGGATCAGCTGTTGGATCGTTGGCATCAAACTTCCTCGTGTTGCCCTTCCGGTCGGTCCGGGGGCTGTGTCAATACTCGCCCCGAACCTTGGGGCGCTGCTTCTCGACGGGTGCCTTGCGCTCACCGCAAAACACCAAGACCCGCATATGCCCCGGTTGACTGGGGCGATGCGGAGAATTTCAGAGGATCGGGGCCAAGGCCCGGATCATGGCCACATCAAGCAATCAGAACCCTCCCGCCCGAGAATCCGGGCAGGTGGGATGCGCGGCTGATAAGGGGAGTCGCTGGGGTTGTCAACCTTCGGCGCGGGCTGCCATGGCGGTCATCCGCCGCTTCTGGCGTTCGCGCAAAAGGGTGTAGATGCCCGAGGCAACCACAATGGCCGAACCAACCAGCGTCCAGCCGTCTGGCATCTCGCCAAAGGCGGCGAAGCCAAGGATGATTGCCCATAAAAGCGAGGTATAGCGGAACGGAGCCACAACCCCGATATCTCCCCAGCGCATCGCGGTCACCGCACAGAGATAGCCCACAATCAAGAAGGTCCCTGCCGCGCCTACCTGCGCCACTTGGACCATGTCCATCGCCACCCAGCCGGTCAGCCCGTAGAAGTTCGTTCCCATCCCGGCAGTCGGCACCAGCGAGAGACCCAAGCCCATCACCGCGACCATGACCGCCGCCGCCAGCGCCACGATGATCGAGGGCACATGGTTGCCCATCTGGCGCACCGCAAGATCCCGCACCACCACGCACAGAACCGAGGCCACGCCCATTAACGACCAGATGTCAAATGCCTGGGTGCCCGGCCGGATGATGACCATCACGCCGACAAACCCCACCAGAATGGCCACAAGCCGCCGCCAGCCGATGCGGTCGCCAAAAACAAGCGCTGCAGCAAGAGTCACGGCAAGCGGCAAGACCTGCATGATGGCCGACAGGTTGGCCAAGGGCATGTGAAGAAGCGCGGTCAGGAAGGTGATTGTGGCAAAGATTTCAGCCACCGAGCGCAGCGTGATCAGCCGCCAATCTGCGCCATGCAGCCTTTGGCGGAAGCCGCCAGTCAGGCTGCCCATGACCGCAAGCCCGGCAATCGCGATCAACCCGCGCAAAAATACGGTCTGAAACAGTGGCACCTCCGCCGTGATGGCCTTCACAAAGCTGTCGTTGACGGTAAAGGCCAGCATCGACAGGCACATATAAGCCACGCCACGCAGATTGTCCGAGATTGCCATATGGCCCCACCCCTTGTCATCACGGCCTCCTTGAGCACTTCATGCACGCGTCGGCCAACCTTGCCGCGAGGAGTGCACGGAGTGCTCGACGAGCGCAATGCAAAAGGCCCCCCGGTTTACCGAGGGGCCTTTGCTTTTGTCAGCCGATCTTACAGATCGCGGCTTTCCACCGTATCAACCAGACCGCTGTCGCTCTCGGTGTCAACCACATCCATCGGCGCAACGAGCGCCGCGGCGGTTTCCGCCTCGGATCGGCGCGCCTCGATCACCAGATCGTCGCGGTCGGCGGCGATCTTCTTGACGCGGCTCGTCGCACCACCGGTGCCAGCAGGGATCAGACGGCCGACGATAACGTTTTCCTTCAGACCCAGCAGCTTGTCGCGCTTGCCCTGAACCGAAGCTTCGGTCAGCACGCGGGTGGTTTCTTGGAACGACGCCGCCGAGATGAAGGATCGTGTCTGCAGGCTCGCTTTGGTAATCCCCAACAGGATCGGTTCTGCCGTGGCCTGACGCATGCCATGAGCATGAGCTTTGCCGTTGGCTTCATCCAATTCGAACTTGTCGACGTTTTCGCCCTTCAAAAGCGTGGTTTCGCCACTGTCCAGAACTTCGAACTTCTGCAGCATCTGTCGCACGATAACTTCGATGTGCTTGTCGTTGATCTTCACGCCCTGCAGTCGGTACACGTCCTGCACTTCGTCGATCATGTAGTTCGCAAGCGCCTCGACACCCAAGATCCGCAAGATGTCGTGCGGGGCCGGATTGCCGTCCATGATGTAATCGCCCTTCTGGACAAAATCACCTTCCTGAACCGGAATGTGCTTGCCCTTCGGGATCATGTATTCTTGCGGCTGCAAGGTTTCATCGACAGGCTCCACGGTGATGCGGCGCTTGTTCTTGTAGTCCTTGCCAAAGCGCACATACCCGTCGGCTTCAGCGATGATAGCGTGATCCTTCGGACGACGGGCTTCGAACAATTCGGCCACGCGGGGAAGACCCCCGGTGATGTCCTTGGTCTTGGCACCTTCGCGCGGGATACGAGCTACAACGTCGCCCGGCTTCAGCTCTTGGCCATCTTCGATCGACAGAACGGCATCCACCGACATCGGATAGGTGATCGGGTTACCCGCGTCATTGCGCACAGGCTCTCCGGTCGCCGGATCCATCACGATGACCTCGGGCTTGAGATCGCCGCCCTTGGGGGCCGAGCGCCAGTCGGACACGATCTTTTGCGTCATACCGGTTGCATCGTCGGTATCTTCACGCACTGAGATGCCGTTGACCAGATCCTTGAACCGCGCCACACCCGCCTTTTCGGCGATGATCGGCAGGGTATAAGGGTCCCATTCAAAGAGCTTGTTGCCGCGCTTGACCATCGCGCCTTCACGGACGTGCAGCTTGGAGCCGTAGGTCAGCTTGTGCACTGCACGTTCCTGACCAGCCTCATCGATGATCGCCATCGACATGTTGCGGCCGATCACGATCTGCTCGTCGTGCTCGTTAGCCAGAAGGTTCGGGTTGCGGAATTCAACCTTGCCCTCTTGGCTGGCTTCCAAGAACGACTGCTGACCACCCTGGGCCACGCCGCCGATGTGGAAGGTCCGCATCGTCAGCTGGGTGCCGGGTTCACCGATGGACTGGGCGGCAATGATGCCCACCGCTTCGCCTTGGTTCACCAGCGTGCCGCGTGCAAGGTCGCGACCATAGCACATGGCGCAGACGCCCTCTTCGGCCTCACAGGTCAGTGGGCTGCGAATACGCATCACCGCCACGTTCGCCTGTGCGATCATATCGGCGCGACGTTCGTCGATCAGCTCACCACGCTGCACGATGATCTCACCGGTGCCGGGCACCGGAACATCATCCGCGGCCACACGGCCCAACACACGCTCGGCCAAGGGCAGAACGATCTCACCGTCATTGACGGCAGCTTCGGCAGTGATAGCACGATCAGTGCCGCAATCATGCATGCGCACGATGCAGTCCTGAGCCACGTCCACCAGACGGCGGGTCAGGTAACCCGAGTTTGCCGTCTTGAGCGCGGTATCAGCCAGACCCTTGCGGGCGCCGTGGGTCGAGTTGAAGTACTCAAGAACGGTCAAACCCTCCTTGAAGTTCGAGATGATCGGCGTCTCGATGATCTCGCCCGACGGCTTGGCCATAAGACCACGCATACCGCCCAACTGTTTCATCTGCGTGACCGAACCACGGGCACCCGAGTGGGCCATCATGTAAACCGAATTCGGTTCTATCTGGGCGCCATTCTCGTCGTAGCGCTCGGCCGAGATGGTGGCCATCATCGCCTCGGTCACCTTGTCGTTGCACTTCGACCATGCATCAACAACCTTGTTATACTTTTCGCCCTGCGTGATCAGGCCGTCCATGTACTGCTGTTCAAAGCCGGCAACCTGGTCCTTCACTTCGTTGACGATCGTCCACTTGGTGTCGGGGATCAGCATGTCGTCCTTGCCGAACGAGATGCCCGCCCGGAACGCTTCGCGGAAGCCGAAGGTCATGATCTGGTCACAGAAAATAACCGACTCTTTCTGACCGCAATAGCGGTAGACTGTGTCGATGACGGTTTGCACGTCTTTCTTCCGCAACAGGCGGTTCACCAGATCGAACGGTGCTTTCGCATTCAGCGGCAAAAGGTTACCCAGACGCAGACGGCCGGGGGTCGTGTCAAAGCGTTTCCAGATGATGTTGCCCTCGTCATCAACCTGACGCAGACGGGCTTTGATCTTGGCATGCAGATGAACTGCACCGGCAGCCAAGGCGTGTTCCACCTCGTCCATATCGGCAAAGGCCATACCCTCGCCGACCATGCCCTTGCGCTCCATCGTTGCGTAATAGAGGCCAAGCACCATGTCCTGCGACGGAACAATGATCGGCGCGCCGTTGGCGGGCGACAGAACGTTGTTCGTCGACATCATCAGCACGCGGGCTTCCAGCTGGGCCTCAAGGCTCAGTGGGACGTGAACGGCCATCTGGTCGCCGTCAAAGTCGGCATTAAAAGCCGAGCAGACCAGCGGGTGAAGCTGAATGGCCTTGCCCTCAATCAGGATAGGCTCAAACGCCTGAATGCCCAGACGGTGCAGGGTGGGCGCGCGGTTCAACAGAACCGGATGCTCACGGATCACTTCGTCAAGGATATCCCAAACCTCGGGACGTTCCTTTTCCACCAGCTTCTTGGCCTGCTTGACGGTGCTGGAAAGCCCCTTCGCTTCAAGACGCGAATAGATGAACGGCTTGAACAACTCCAGGGCCATCTTCTTTGGCAGGCCGCACTGGTGCAGTTTGAGTTCCGGGCCGGTCACGATAACCGAACGACCCGAGAAGTCGACGCGCTTACCCAGAAGGTTCTGACGGAAGCGGCCCTGCTTGCCTTTCAGCATGTCAGAGAGCGATTTCAGCGGGCGCTTGTTGGTACCGGTGATGACACGGCCACGACGGCCGTTGTCAAAGAGGGCGTCCACAGCTTCCTGCAGCATCCGCTTTTCGTTGCGCACGATGATATCGGGCGCACGCAGTTCGATCAGGCGCTTCAAACGGTTATTGCGGTTGATGACGCGGCGATAAAGATCGTTAAGATCCGAGGTCGCAAAACGGCCACCATCCAACGGCACCAGCGGGCGCAGTTCCGGCGGGATGACCGGAAGAACGGTCAGCACCATCCACTCAGGGCGGTTGCCGGATTCAAGGAAGCTTTCCACGATCTTCAAACGCTTGATGATCTTCTTCGGCTTCAATTCGCCGGTGGCTTCCTTGAGGTCAGCGCGCAGCTGCTCAGCGGTCGCGTCCAGATCGATCGCGGCCAGCATCTCGCGGATCGCTTCAGCGCCGATGTTGGCGGTGAAGGCGTCAGCGCCATACTGGTCTTGCGCGTCCAGATACTCTTCTTCGGTCAGCTGCTGCTGATAGGTCAGATCAGTCAGACCCGGCTCGATCACAACGTAGTTCTCGAAGTAAAGCACGCGTTCCAGATCACGCAGGGTCATGTCCAGCATCAGACCGATGCGGCTGGGCAGCGATTTCAGGAACCAGATATGCGCAACCGGCGAGGCCAGTTCGATATGGCCCATCCGCTCACGGCGGACCTTTTGCAGCGTAACTTCAACGCCGCACTTTTCGCAGACAACACCGCGATATTTCATGCGCTTGTATTTGCCGCAGAGACATTCGTAATCCTTGATCGGGCCAAAGATACGTGCGCAGAACAGACCGTCACGCTCGGGTTTGAACGTGCGGTAGTTGATGGTTTCGGGCTTTTTGATCTCACCGAAAGACCACGACAAGATCCGCTCGGGCGAGGCCAAGCTGATCTTGATTTCGTCAAAGGTCTTGACGGGGGCAACCGGGTTGAACGGGTTGGTAGAGAGTTCCTGGTTCATTTCAATTCCTAAGAATAACGGCGGCGGGGGAAGAGCGGCGGGGTGAACCCCGCCCTACGTAGGTCGGGGTTCACCCCGACTTTCGATTACTCTTCCTCCGCATCCAGGAGTTCCATGTTAAGGCCAAGGCCGCGCACTTCCTTGACAAGGACGTTAAACGATTCCGGAACACCGGCTTCGAAATTGTCCTCGCCCTTGACGATCGACTCGTAGACCTTGGTGCGGCCTGCAACGTCGTCCGACTTGACGGTCAGCATTTCCTGCAGGGTATAGGCGGCGCCGTAGGCTTCCAGAGCCCAGACCTCCATTTCCCCCAGACGCTGACCACCGAACTGTGCCTTACCGCCCAAGGGCTGCTGTGTGACCAGCGAGTAGGGTCCGGTCGAACGGGCGTGCAGCTTGTCGTCCACAAGGTGGTGCAGCTTCAGCATGTACTTCACGCCCACCGTCACCTTGCGCTGGAACTGCTCGCCGGTGCGGCCATCAAAGACCACCGACTGACCCGAAGTGTCAAAGCCAGCGCGGGTCAGCGCGTCGTTGACGTCAGCCTCTTTCGCCCCGTCAAAGACCGGGGTGGCAATCGGCACGCCCTTGGTGACATTGCCGGCAAGCTCCAGGAAGTCGGCCTCTGACCGGTCGGCCAGTGCCTCTTCATAGGTCTCGTCGCCATAAGCCAGACGCATTGCCTCGCGCACTGGGGTCAGGTCGCCCGAGCGGCGATACTCTTTCAAGGCATCGTCGATCTTCAGGCCCAGCCCGCGCGCGGCCCAGCCCATGTGGGTTTCCAGGATTTGCCCGACGTTCATACGCGACGGCACACCCAGGGGGTTCAGCACCAGATCAACCGGGGTGCCATCAGCCAGGAACGGCATGTCCTCGGCCGGAACGACCTTGGAAATAACACCCTTGTTGCCGTGACGACCGGCCATCTTGTCGCCCGGCTGCAGCTTGCGCTTTACCGCGACGAACACCTTGACCATCTTCATCACGCCCGGAGGCAGATCGTCGCCGCGACGGACCTTCTCGACCTTGTCGTCGAACCGGTTGTCCAAAGCGCGCTTTTGCGCCTCATACTGATCGTGCAACGCCTCAACGTCCTTGGCCTCGGCCTCTTCGCCAAGGGCAAGTTGCCACCACTGGCCACGGCTGAGCGAGGACAACAGATCCTCGTCAATCGTCGATCCGGCCTTGATACCTTTCGGGCCTTTGACAGCCGTTTTGCCCATCACCAGCGTTTTCAGGCGCGAGTAGATGTTACGCTCAAGGATCGCCAATTCGTCGTCGCGGTCCCGCGCCAGACGTTCAACTTCTTCGCGCTCGATCTGCAGGGCTCGTTCGTCCTTGTCCACACCGTGGCGGTTGAACACGCGCACTTCCACCACCGTACCATAGGCGCCGGGCGGCAGACGCAAGCTGGTGTCGCGGACGTCAGAGGCCTTTTCACCAAAAATAGCGCGCAGAAGTTTTTCTTCCGGCGTCATCGGGCTTTCACCCTTGGGAGTGATCTTGCCCACCAAGATATCGCCCGGCTGCACTTCGGCACCGATGTAAACGATGCCGGCCTCATCGAGGTTGCGCAGCGCTTCTTCACCGACGTTGGGAATGTCGCGGGTAATTTCTTCAGGCCCAAGCTTCGTGTCGCGCGCTGCGACTTCGTATTCTTCGATGTGAATCGAGGTGAACACGTCGTCTTTCAGAATGCGTTCCGAAATCAGGATACTGTCTTCATAGTTGTAGCCATTCCAGGGCATGAAGGCCACGATGACGTTGCGGCCAAGGGCCAGTTCGCCAAAGTCGGTACAGGGGCCGTCGGCCACCACTTCTCCGCGCAGAACAGTATCGCCCACCTTCACCAGCGGACGCTGATTGATGCAGGACGACTGGTTCGAACGCTTGAACTTGCGCAGACGGTAGATGTCAACGCCGGGTTCACCGGGTTCCAGCATCTCGGTGGCGCGCACCACGATACGGGAGGCGTCAACCTGATCGATCACACCCGCACGGCGGGCCATGATGGCAGCACCGGAATCCCGCGCAACCACCGCTTCAATGCCGGTGCCCACGAAGGGGGCATCAGCCTGCAACAGCGGAACCGCCTGACGCTGCATGTTCGAACCCATGAGAGCACGGTTGGCATCGTCGTTTTCAAGGAAGGGGATGAGCGAGGCTGCAACCGAAACAAGCTGCTTCGGCGACACGTCGATCAGGTCAATCGCATCCGGCGGGTTCAGCATGAATTCGCCGGCTTTACGCGACGAAATCAGATCATCCTGGAAGCGGCCTTCGCTGTCTTGTGCTGCGTTGGCCTGCGCCACGGTGTGGCGCATTTCCTCGGTCGCCGACATGTAGACCACATCATCGGTCACCTTGCCGTCGATCACTTTGCGATACGGTGTCTCGATGAAGCCGTACTTGTTAACGCGGGCAAAGGTGGCCAGCGAGTTGATCAGACCGATGTTCTGACCTTCGGGTGTTTCAATCGGGCACATCCGGCCATAGTGGGTCGGGTGAACGTCGCGGACTTCAAAGCCCGCACGTTCGCGGGTCAGACCGCCCGGCCCAAGAGCCGACAGGCGGCGCTTGTGCGTCACTTCCGAAAGCGGGTTCGTTTGGTCCATGAACTGCGACAGCTGCGACGAGCCAAAGAATTCACGCACCGCCGCTGCGGCCGGTTTGGCATTGATCAGATCTTGCGGCATGATCGTGTCGATCTCGACCGAGGACATACGCTCTTTGATCGCACGCTCCATCCGCAGAAGGCCGACGCGATACTGATTTTCCATCAATTCGCCAACCGAGCGCACGCGGCGGTTGCCGAGGTGGTCGATGTCGTCAATCTCGCCCTTGCCGTCACGCAGTTCGGTAAGGGCCTTGATGCAGGCGACGATATCAGCGCGGTCCAACGTGCGCTGGGTGTCCGGGCGACCCAGATCCAGACGCATGTTCATCTTGACGCGGCCAACGGCCGACAGGTCATAGCGCTCGCTGTCAAAGAACAGCGTGCTGAAAAGTTGCGATGCGGCTTCAACAGTCGGTGGCTCACCCGGACGCATGACGCGGTAGATGTCCATGAGCGCAGTGTCACGGCCCATGTTCTTGTCAGCCGCCAAAGTGTTGCGGATGTAGGGGCCAACGTTGACGTTGTCGATGTCCAAGACCGGGATATCGATGATGCCCTGATCAAGGAGGGTCTTGACGGTCCCACCCTTCGGCTCGCCGTCGCGGTCATAGTCCATTGTCAATTCGTCGCCGGCTTCTGCCCAAATCTCGCCGGTTTCTTCGTTGATGATGTCTTTGGCGACATAGCGGCCCAGAATATGGTCGAACGGCACCAAAAGCTCGGTAACCGCGCCCTCATCCTTCCACTTCTTCACCATCCGCGGCGTGGCCTTTTCGCCAGTCTTCAGGATGATCTCGCCAGTCGCGGCATCCACCAGATCATAGGTCGGACGGGTGCCCGACACACGGTTCGGGAAGAACTTGGTGACCCAGCCCTTGTTCTTCAGATGCTTGAAGCTGATGGTCTCATAATAGGCATCCATGATGCCTTCCTGATCCATTCCCAGCGCATAAAGCAGCGTCGTCACTGGCAGCTTGCGGCGACGGTCGATGCGCGCGAACACGATGTCCTTGGCATCGAACTCAAAGTCCAGCCACGAACCGCGATACGGGATGATCCGGCAGGCGAACAAAAGCTTGCCCGAGGAATGGGTCTTGCCCTTGTCATGGTCAAAAAACACGCCGGGCGAGCGGTGCATCTGGCTGACCACCACGCGCTCGGTGCCATTGACGATGAAGGTGCCGTTGTTGGTCATCAAGGGCATATCACCCATGAACACGTCTTGTTCCTTGATGTCCTTGACGCTGCGGGCGCCGGTGGATTCATCGACATCAAACACGATCAGACGCAGGGTGACCTTCAGCGGTGCGGCATAGGTCATGTCGCGCTGCTGGCACTCGTCCACGTCATACTTCGGCTTTTCCAGCTCGTATTTCACGAACTCGAGCACGGCGGTTTCATTGAAATCCTTGATCGGAAATACCGATTGGAAGGTGCCTTGAATCCCTTCGCCGTCCAAAGGCTTCGGACTATCGCCCGAGCGCAGGAACAGGTCATAGGAGGATTTCTGAACCTCGATCAGGTTCGGCATGTCCAGAACTTCGCGAATCTTGCCGAAATAGCGGCGGATACGCTTCTGGCCAACGTAAGCTTGAGCCATGCTCGTCGTTACCTTTCTTCTTTTCCCCGGCACACATCCTGTCGGGCCACAGGAGCGCGCCGCTTGGGCATAGGGGGAAGGTTCAATTCATGCCAGCTGTCCCGTCAGCTGGCTCCCGAACCTTGCCGCGCCTTGGAAGGGGCTTTCCTGAAAAAGCCCCTTCCGAGACGCGAGAAGCTGGAGGCAGATTTCTCTGCCCCCAGCCTGCAAATCCTTGCCGGGGCATGCGCCCCGGAGTGGATTACTTGAGTTCCACCTTGGCGCCAGCGGCTTCCAGGGCTTTCTTGAAGTTTTCGGCGTCAGCTTTCGAAACGCCTTCCTTCACTTTGCCACCAGCTTCCACAAGGTCCTTGGCTTCTTTCAGGCCCAGACCGGTCATGGTGCGCACTTCCTTGATCACGTTGATCTTGTTGGCGCCGGCGTCGGTCAGAACGACGTCGAATTCGGTCTTTTCTTCTGCAACTTCAGCAGCAGCAGCCGGACCAGCAGCCATCATGACAGCGCCGCCAGCGGCGGGCTCGATGCCATACTTGTCCTTCAGGATGGTCTTCAGTTCCTGCGCTTGCAGCAGGGTCAGACCAACGATGTCTTCGGCGAGTTTGTTCAGATCAGCCATTTTCATATTCCGTAAGTTTGAGAGGGGTCCAACGAAGTGGGGTTAACCCACGCGAGGCAAGGATCAGGCGGCTGCCTTTTCCTCGATGGTTGAAAGGATGCTTGCGATGTTCGAAGCAGGCGCGCCAATGGCACCAGCGATATTCGACGCGGGCGCACCAATGCACGACACGATCTGAGCGATCAGCTCTTCGCGCGACGGCATGGAAGCCACGGCCTTAATACCGGCCTGGTCCATAACCTCACCGCCCATTGCCCCGCCAATGATGACGAACTTGTCATTCGTCTTGGCATAGGCCTCGGCAACCTTGGCCGCAGCCACAGGGTCTTCCGAGTAGGACAGCATGGTCATGCCCGTCAGGAGGTTGGCCATCTTTGCAGAGGCTTTTCCTTCAAGGGCGATCTTGGCGAGCGTGTTCTTGGCAACGCGGACGGACCCACCAACTTCGCGCATTTTTGCGCGCAGGTCCTGCATCTGTGCAACCGTCATACCTGCGTAGTGTGCAACCACAACAACGCCAGAGCTTGCGAAGATTTGGCCGAGTTCATCGACCAAGTGTTCTTTTTGGGCTCTATCCACAGTTTCACTCCAAGTGTGGGGGTTTCCCCCCGGCTCATGTTTGTATCGGTGCGAAAGCCCCGACACGTTCGGGTCCACGATAAAGGACCGAGCCTTGATCACCCGAGGAAACCCCGGATTCACTGTTCTCGAACCCCATCTCAGGAGGGAAATTAAGGCGTTTGCGCGCCACCCACCGTCTCGGACAAAGCATACCTTTCCCCCGCGACGAATCACGGAAGTGTGGCATGAGGGCGTCAATAGCCCCTGGCGCACGAATTTGAAAGCCCTGCCGTCGGATCAGGCCGCAATCTGTTTGCGACGGAACCGCGCGGGCCTGGGGGCTGACGATTTGCCAATCCACCCTAGACCTGATCTTCGCCTCCAGAACCCGATGCAGGCAGCCATGGCTAGCCAATAGCCACGGCAGCATCTCCGGATCCCATCGGGTCAGGCTGGTCAGACTGCCTTATCATTGCGGCGTTCAGCGCATCGGTCAGGCGCGGCAGAATGGTCGGTCTAGGCGAAGCGATCATAAGTCGGGCTTTTGCTCCCCGTGGCCTCGGGCTTGAACGGCTCATGCGCGCGGTAATTTCAGGAATAGACCACAATTCGGCGCCATCCAGCCCCGGTCGCAGCGCGGCCTGTCGCTACCCCGCGCTCACGGATTGGCGCGGAACATGACCGTGCGGATGAGCATGTCCTTATGCGTGCCGCCGTCAATCGCCTCGACAACCGCGCCCTTGTCCACTCCGATCCGGTTGAACATCGCCACCAGCCCCGCCTTGGAAATCCCGAACGAGTCGATCGCCGTTATCCGCTTGGAATTATAGTTCTAACCGTGGTCCAGCATCAAGACCCCACCTGGACGCAGCGACGCAATCCACCCGGCAAAAGCAGTTTGCGGGTGATGCGCATGACCCCACAAGTTCAGTAGACCAGTTTCATCTGCTCGACCCAATCGGGGCCCACCTCGTGGAATTACCACTGGATCGTCCGAGTAAGCTTGACCACATTGTCAGAAATCTTGGTGCCGAACACATCCGCCTGCGCACTGAGATGCTTGAGGAACCAGACCTGTTCATTTCCTCTCCGGGTGCCATGACAGCCCCCGCGGCAGGCCTGACACCCATCGCCCGCAGATAGGCCGGCAAAAACCGAATACGCTCTTCCGGCACCCACTGATTTTCGATCTTCATCTTGTTGGCTTCGGTCTGCAGCCGACGATAAAGGTCGATATCCACCTTGCCATCTGCCGTATCATGCCGGAACAGGCGGAAATCTTAGGCCTCTTACACCTTTGCCGCGCTTAGCAGCTCGACCGCTTCGGGCTCTATACGCTGCATTTCGCCATACTGAAAAACCGGTTTTGCCATCGTTGCCTCTTGGTCAAATGCGTGTTTCGTCGCAGTCGCCAAGTTTGACCCAAATTCTCGAACCGAACAGGCAAAAGGCCGCCCTTTTCAGAGCGGCCGTTGCAATCATGGTCACGCAGGCTTCGCGCCCGCCAACCCTTAGGCGGTGGCCGAGGTCAGGTCCACCGAGACGCCCGGACCCATGGTCGAGGACAAGGAGACCTTCTTCAGGTAGGCGCCCTTGGCACCGGTCGGCTTGGCCTTGGAGACGGCATCCACGAAGGCACGGACGTTTTCGGCCAACTTGGCTTCATCAAACGACACCTTGCCGATCCCGGCATGGATGACCCCGGCCTTTTCGACCTTGAACTGCACTTCGCCGCCCTTGGCAGCTTCGACAGCAGATTTGACATCCATCGTCACCGTGCCAACTTTGGGGTTCGGCATCAGGTTGCGCGGGCCAAGGATCTTACCCAGACGGCCGACCAGCGGCATCATGTCGGGGGTGGCGATGCAGCGATCAAACTCGATCTTGCCGGACTGGATGGTTTCCATAAGGTCTTCTGCACCGACAATATCCGCACCAGCAGCCTTGGCTTCGTCAGCCTTGGCGCCGCGGGCGAACACGGCCACGCGCACCGTTTTGCCGGTGCCGTTGGGCAGCTGGACCACACCACGAACCATTTGGTCCGCATGGCGCGGATCAACGCCAAGGTTCATCGCGATTTCCAGCGTCTCGTCGAACTTGGCCGACGCGGCACCCTTGATCAGCTTGACCGCATCCTCAACCGAGATCAGCGACTTGCCGGCGAAAACTTCGTTGGCCTTAGCCGAACGCTTACCGATATTTGCCATGATGATCAGCCCTTCACTTCGATGCCGCAGGACTTTGCAGACCCAAGAATGATGTTCATCGCCGCTTCGATCGAATTGGCGTTGAGATCTTTCATCTTGGTTTCAGCAATCTTGCGCAGCGCTGCGGTGGTGATCGAACCAGCAACCTCGCGGCCCGGCTTCATCGAACCCTTGGCGCGGGCGCGCTTGCCAACTTGCGGCAGACCAGCGGCCTGCTTGATCAGGAACGACGCAGGCGCGGTCTTCAGCTCAAGGCTGAAAGACTTGTCGGCGTAATAGGTGATGATGACCGGGGTCGGGGTGCCCGGGGGAATCTCGGCGGTCTTGGCGTTGAATTCCTTCACGAACGCCATGATGTTCAACCCGCGCTGACCCAGCGCCGGACCAACCGGGGGCGATGGGTTGGCTTGCTGGGCCTTCACCTGCAGCTTCAAGCTGCCAATAATCTTCTTGGCCATTTGGCCTCTCCTTTATCACTGCGCCGCCCCTCATGGGCATTGGCGCGGTTTAGTGGTCCGGTCTGCCAATGGGGTCAGGCCCCAAAAGCGCGCCTGCCACGCGATGCACTCAGAGGTTTTTCGACACCTGAGTGAATTCCAATTCGACCGGCGTCGCGCGCCCAAAGATCGAGACCGAGACTTTCAGGCGGTTGTGCGCCTCATCCACGTCTTCAACCATGCCGTCAAAGCCCTCGAACGGACCGTCGGTGACCTTGACCTTTTCGCCAATGTCAAAGCGGATCAGGTTGCGCGGGGCTTCCAGACCTTCTTCGACACGGTTCAAGATCTGATTTACCTCGGCGTCACGCATCGGCATCGGCTTGCCCTGCGGGCCAAGGAAACCGGTCACACGGTTGATCTGGCTGATAAGGTGATAGCCGCGGTTGGTCATTTCCATCCGCACCAGGACATAGCCCGGCATAAAGCGACGTTCCGACGTCACCTTCTTGCCTCGGCGCACCTCAATCACCTCTTCGGTCGGCACCAGAACTTCGTCAATCTCGTCACCAAGATTGGCATCAGCGACAGCCGTACGGATCTGCTCTGCGACCTTCTTTTCGAAGTTCGACAGCACGCTCACCGAATACCAACGCTTGGCCATGCCCATTCCACCTTAACTTGCCAGCCCCGCTAAGGGACTGAATTTCCTGCATTATCCGGGCATTTCCCCGGCTCTTTCGCGAACAAAAAACAGCGCGCAACTCGAATCGCTGCGCGCCGTGTTCCCGTGGTTGTGGGCGGGATAGCCGCCAACAGCCCTGATTTCAAGGGAATTCCGCGGCATACCCCGCTTAGACGCCGCCGATGATCAGCTTCAGACCGAAACGGATGGCCATGTCGACCAAGCTGAAGAAGGTCGCCGTCAGCGCGGCCATGATGAATACCATGATCGTGGTCAACAATACCTCGCGGCGCGTCGGCCAGACGACCTTGGCCACCTCGGCGCGAACCTGAGCGATGAACTGAGTGGGAGAGGTCTTGGTGGCCATTGTTGGATCCGATAATTGTCTATGCGGTCAGATACGCCGAACCCTGCCGGATTTCAAGCCGCTTGGCCGCGCGGGCAAAAGCCGCCGGAGCAAGGCCCGCCCTGCCCTAGCGGCGCGCGCTTACAGCAACCGCAGGGTCTGATGGACGGACAAGGCCGTTATCAGAACCCCCACCAACGCCATCAGGATCTGTTGGGGTAGTATGCGCGTGACATAGCCCGCCAGCGGAGCGGCGATCACGCCACCCACGATCAGCCCTGCCACGGCCCAAAGATAGGTCGTCAGCCCCCCAGCCTCCGACCAATGGCCTGTCAGAAGCGCCACCAGAAACGCGACAGAAACCGCCACCGTCAGAAAGAATTCAACCGTGTTGACCGTTCCAATCATCTGGCGCGGCGCGCCGCCGGTGCCGATCAGCCCCGTGGTCACCACCGGCCCCCATCCGCCGCCGCCAATGGCGTCGGCAAAGCCGCCAACCGCCCCCAAAGGTGCCACGAGAGCAGGGCTATGGGCGTCGATCGGCTTGGCACGCCGAAAAGCCCGGTACAGGATGTAAACGCCCATGAACCCAAGATAGACAGCGATATATGGCTTGAGAACATCGCCATCGATCGACGTGACCACATAGGTTCCAGTCACGCCCCCAAGGATTCCGACAGGCGCCAGAATACGAAACAGGCGCCAGTCAACATTACGATGCCAGACATGCGAGCCTGCCGATGCAGCCGACGTGAACACTTCTGCCGCGTGTACACTCGCCGATGCCGCCGCAGGTGGGACACCGAGGGCCAGAAGGACCGAGGACGAAACCACCCCATACGCCATTCCAAGCGCGCCATCGACAATCTGCGCCAGGAAACCAACGATCAAGAACAACAGGAACATATCTTCCATCTTAACCTCCCATTTATATCACGACATTATCTATCGATATTAAGAATTTTCAAGTCAAACCTGTGCAGCTGGAAAAAAACGACAAACGTTCGCGGTTTTGCCGTGAGGAAGAGGACAGCGTTTTGCCTGACGATGACTGGTCGGAACGACGGCGCTGCAGCGAGCCTGCAAAGCGGAATTCTTTGCCTTGGGCTTAACCGGAGAAACCTGCTCAGAAGGCAGGTAAGCGCAGCGAAGGACACGTCGCGCCCGATGTCGGGACGTATTGACGACTCTGTTCTGGAAATCGGCCTTGGCAGGGGCAGCAGGGATCGAACCCGCGACCTACGGTTTTGGAGACCGTCGCTCTACCAGCTGAGCTATACCCCTAGGCCTGCGGGCGAGTTACGGCATGGCCCGGGGGAAATCAAGGGGCCGCAGCGGGGAATCTGGCTTGGCGCGCAAGATTCCCGCGCCTAGGCTTGAGGGCGAAGGAGCGGCGTCATGATCACCAACCCCAAAGAGTTCTTCCAAGATGGCTGCGGGCGCTGCAACCGCTTTGCAACCGATGCATGCTCAGCCCGCTTCTGGTCTCAGGGCCTGGCGGCCCTGAGGGCGCTCTGCCTTGAGGCAGGCTTGATCGAAACCGCGAAATGGGGTCATCCGTGCTATATGCACGCAGGCCGCAATGTCGCGATTCTCGGCGCCACGCGCGGCGATGTCCGCCTGACCTTTTTCAACGCAAGCCTTTTGGACGATGCCACGGGCCTGCTCACCCGGCAGGGCGAAAACACCGCCACCCCCGATTGCGCCCGCTTCACAGATGCCGCGCAGATCGCCCCTGTGGCCCTAACGTTGCGAGATATTCTGGCGCAGGCCAAAGCCCATGCCGAAGTCGGCACCAAGCCCGTCAAAACCCAAACCGCGCTGGTTCTGCCCGATGAGCTGCTTGCCGCCCTTGACGCCAATCCTGCACTGGCCAAGGCGTTCAATGCCCTGACACCGGGCCGCCAGAAAAGCCACGCCATTGCGATATCATCGGCGAAGGCCAGCGCCACACGGGCCGCACGGGTAACCAAGCTCACACCGCACATTCTGGCCGGCAAAGGCACAAACGAGCGGTGATCCTACCCTCCTCGGGCCCTTCGTGGCCTCGTCGGGACTGACCAAGGCGTGCCCGAGGGGCTCGACGAGCCGCTGAGGCGCAAAGCAAAAGGGCCACCCTGTGGGGTGGCCCTTTCCAGTTAGATATC
>JBILYK010000043.1:0-28823 GCA_044377735.1 Paracoccaceae bacterium
TTGGGGTCAAAGGCCGGGTTCAGCACGATATCACCAATCACATCTAACGCCAGCGCCACGTCATCTTTCAGGATGCGCGCATAATAGGCCGTCATCTCGCGCGAGGTGTAGGCGTTGATATAGCCGCCAACATCTTCGATTTCCTCGGCAATCTGCAAAGCCGTGCGCCGCTTGGTGCCCTTGAAGGCCATATGCTCCAGAAAATGGGCGATGCCGTTCTGGGGCGCGGTTTCGTGCCGCCCCCCTGCCATGACCCAAACCCCCGCACTGGCCGATTGAAGGCCCGGCATATGTTCGGTGACGATGCGAAAGCCGTTCGGCAAGGTGGTCAGGCGGGTGGTCAAGCTTTCAGCCTTTCGCGGATCAGGGACTGGATGGCAGATAGATCGTTTTTCACCCGCGTCACGCGCTCGGGTCGATCAAAGAGATCGGCCATGCGGGCGGGCAGAGCGGGCCGAATGCCAATAGCAGCTTCGACCGCATCGGGGAACTTCGCCGGATGCGCCGTGGCGAGCGTGATCATCGGGGCGCTGCCCAGATGCTCATTGGCCACCTTTACCCCAATAGCTGAATGGGGGCACAAAAGCTCGCCCGTGTCGCGCAAGGTGGCGGTGATGGTCGCGGAGGTTTCAGCCTCATCGCAGCGGCCCGAAGAGAAGGTGCCCTGCAACATCTGCAAGGCTTCCGGCGCAATGGTAAAGCCGCCGGTTTTCATCTGCGCCATCAGCGCCGCAAGCTCCGCCCCGTCACGGCCATGGGCATCAAACAGCGCGCGTTCAAAGTTCGACGACACCTGAATATCCATCGACGGGCTGATCGAAGGCTTGACCCCATTGGTATGGTGATCCCCCGCCGACAAGGCGCGGTGCAGGATGTCATTCTGGTTAGTCGCCACCACCAACTGCGCAATCGGCAGACCCATTTTCTTGGCGATATAGCCCGCGAAAATGTCACCGAAATTGCCGGTGGGCACGGTGAAGCTCACCGCCCGATGCGGCGCGCCAAGGCTTACGGCCGAGGAGAAATAATAGACCACCTGCGCCAGCACACGCGCCCAGTTGATGCTGTTCACCCCGGCCAGCCGCACGCCATCGCGGAAGCCAAAATCGTTGAACATCGCCTTCACATTGGCTTGGCAGTCGTCAAAATCCCCATCCATGGCCAGGGCATGCACGTTCGCCTCAACCGGCGTGGTCATCTGGCGGCGCTGCACATCGCTGACGCGCCCATGCGGATACATGATGAAAAGATCAACGTTTGCCAGTCCCCGGAAGGCCTCCATCGCCGCCGATCCGGTGTCGCCACTGGTGGCCCCAACGATGGTAATCCGCTCGCCCGTCTTGGCCAAAGCCGCCTGCATCATTTGCCCGATAAGCTGCATGGCAAAGTCCTTGAACGCCAAGGTCGGGCCGTGAAACAGTTCCAGCAGAAAATGGTTAGGCCCCAGCTGAACCAAAGGCGCGCGGGCGGCGTGGCCAAAGCCCTTATAGGCCGCCGCGATCAGGCCCTTGAACTCTTCATCGGCAAAGAACCCGCCGATAAAGGGCTTCATCACCCGAAACACCATCTCTTCATAGGGCAGCCCCGCCAGCGCGGCGATCTCGGCCTTGGTCATCACCGGCACGGTTTCGGGCACATAAAGCCCGCCGTCGCGCGCCAGCCCCGTCATCATCGCTTCGCCAAAGGTCAAAACCGGGGCCGTGCCCCTTGTCGAGATATAGCGCATCTTCGCCCCTTAAACCGCCTGCCGCCTGATACGCCACACAAGCACCGCTGTCATCACCGCCCAAACGGCTGCCAGCAAAAACCATGTAATAGCATATCCCCAATGGTCATTGGGTATAGTCGAAGTATTCACCGGCACCGGCGTGATCCCGTCACCGGTTGGCTCACGCGCGACAATTAATGTCGGTTCCGTGTTCAATTTCGCCGCCATGGCCGGAACGTCACGGGCAAACCAGAGCCCGGTCTTGCTGTCCGGTGGGGGCGTCGATGATGTCGCGTCAATCGGCCAATGCAGGTTGCCCACCACACGGGTAACCCCTGCCCCACGCGAAAATGCGCGCGCCTCTTGTTCAATAAACCCACGGTCCACCATGATGCGGCGGCCATCGGCGGTGTCGAACGTCTCAATCACCAAAACACCCGGGCTTGCGCCTTTGATCCCGAACAAGACCTCGATCACATCGCCGGTGAAGGTTCCCTCCACGACCACCGGGCGGAACTTGTCGACCGCAGGATTGGGCGCGGCCATCAAAGGCACCGGCGCGTCGTGGATCATCGCCTCGATCTCAGCCAGTACGCCTGCCTTCCAATGCATGCGTTGCACCTGCCAGACACCCAAGCTGACCAGCACCGCACAACCCGCAATGCCCATCAATACCGGAAAGAACATCTGACGCAGCATGGCAGCCTCCAAAAGCAAGACGCGGGCCAGATGACCCGCGCCGCGCAAAGTTGCAAGATGGGGTTACTGACCCCAGACGTAGACGGCGGCGAACAGGAACAACCAAACCACGTCAACAAAGTGCCAGTACCAGGCTGCAGCTTCGAAACCGACATGCTTTTCGGGGGTGAAATGGCCCTTGTACACGCGGATCAGGCAAACCAGCAGGAAGATGGTGCCGATCAGAACGTGGAAGCCATGAAAGCCCGTCGCCATGAAGAAGTTGGCGCCATAAATGTTGCCGGCAAAGCCAAAGCCCGCGTGGGTGTATTCGTAGGCTTGGAAGAACGTGAAGATCACGCCCAAGATGACTGCCAAGATCAGCCCGTTCTTCAGATCGCGGCGGTTGTTTTCATGTACCAAGGCATGGTGCGCCCAAGTGGCGGCGCAGCCCGACAGCAACAAGATCAGCGTGTTGATCAGGGGCAAGTGCCACGGGTCAAAGGTGGTGATCCCTTCGGGCGGCCAGACACCGTCAATCGCAGGCGACAGGGGCCCCATCGGGTAAAGCGCATGCTTGAAGAAGGACCAGAACCATGCCGAAAAGAACATGATTTCCGACATGATGAACAGGACGAACCCATAGCGCAGGCCAAGCCGGACCACCGGTGTATGATCGCCAACCTGGCTTTCACGCACCACCTCGGACCACCAGGAAAACATGACGTAGAGCACGCCGACGAAACCGATGAGGAACATCCAAGGGGCGCTGCCCTTCATCCACAAGGTCGCGCCGAACAGCATGACAAAAGCCGAGACTGACCCAAGGAGGGGCCAGATCGACGGTGGCAAGATATGGTAATCGTGGTTCTTGGCGTGGGCCATGGGCGTTCCCTCGTGTTTTCTTCTTGTCTCAGTTTTCCACTGTCGCAGAGGGCGTGACAGCCGGGCCAGTCAGGCCCGCCTGCTGCTCTGGCAGCGGTGTTTGGTGAAAGGTGTAGGACAGGGTGATTTCCGGAATTCCGGCGGCATCGGCGTTATCAAGCATGGCGGGGTCAACAAAGAAGGACACCGGCATCACAACCCGCTCACCAGGCTGCAAGACCTGCTCGGTAAAGCAGAAACACTCAATCTTTATGAAATAGCCACCCGCCTGATCGGGGGCAACGTTATAGCTGGCGGTTCCAGCAATCGGCCGGCTGGTGGGGTTATAAGCCTCATAAAAGGCCAGCCCGTTCTCGCCCAGCCGCACCGTCATGGTATGCTGCTGCGGCTTGAACTCCCACGGCATGTCAATCGCCGTTGAGGCGTCAAAGCGGATCAAGACGGTCTGATCAAGGATCAGGTCAGGCACCGCCGCGGCGACACCAGTGGTGCCACCAAAGCCGGTGACCCGGCAGAACCAGTCATAAAACGGCACTGCAGCAAAGGAGAGGCCCAGCATCGTAAAGACAACGGCGGCAAGCCAAGAGGCGGTTTTCTTTTGCGGCGTCATTGTCGGCGTCATGGCTCACTCCCTCCGGTCGCAGGTTGCGTGATCGTGCCGGTGTTCTTCTTGGCATCATCGGCATGTGGCCGCGCACCTTGGGTTACTTTGACCACCGTCAGCGCAAAGACCAAGACGACAAAAGCGGCCAGAACCACGCCAAGGCCAACGTTCCGGCCAAACCGACGGTGATGTATCTCATGCTCCACTCGCAGGGCCATGGCGTCAGCCCCCCATCGCGCGCAGCGCGGCATCAGCCAAAAGTGCTACGAACAGCAAGAAGAGATACAAGAGCGAGAAGCGGAACACCGACTTTTCAACACGGTAGCGATCGCCCTCGGCCACCGCCTCATCCCGGCGCCAAATCGACCATGCGCCGCGCAGGAACATGAGGTTCAAGATCACCGCGGCAGCCATATAAACCGGCCCACCAATCGAGGTGAAGGCCAGCGCCATCGAGAACGGCACGAGAAGAACCGTGTACCACCAGACATGCGCACGCGTGGACTTGCGGCCATGAGTTTCGGTCAGCATTGGCACTTTGGCATCGCCGTAATCCGACTTCATGAACAAGGCCAGGGCCCAGAAATGCGGCGGCGTCCACATGAAGATCAGCATGAACATCAAGAAAGCGTCGATCGAGACCGAGCCCGTCGCAGCAACCCAGCCGATCATCGGCGGAAAAGCCCCGGCTGCCCCACCGATCACAATGTTCTGCGGCGTAATCCGCTTAAGCCAGACCGAATAGATCACCACGTAAAAGAAGATGGTAAAGGCCAAAAGCACTGCAGCCATCAGATTGGTCGCCAAGGCCAGCATCACCACCGAAATGCCCGAGAGCGCAAGACCAATGCCCAGCGCCTCGCCGGGCTGTACGCGGCCCGACGGGATCGGACGGCTTTGCGTGCGGCGCATGACGGCGTCAATATCGGCATCCCACCACATGTTCAGTGCGCCCGAGGCCCCGCCGCCAAGCGCGATGAACAAAATGGCCGTGAAGGCTTCAACCGGGTGCAGGGTGACCGGTGCGACCAACAGGCCAACCAGCGCCGTGAACACCACCAACGACATCACGCGCGGCTTCAACAGCTGCACATAATCGCCAAAACGGGCATCATGGCTGCCCTCAAAAGACCGGATATCGGTCATCTTTGCCTAACTTCCTTCTGGGAGAGAAGCGGCCCGACCCGGGCCGCCCTCAGTGCCTTAAACGTAAAGCTTAGTTTGAAGCCAGTTGCAGATTGCCTGCCTTCGCGCCTTCAACCCACTTTGCATAAGCCTCTTCCGACACGACCTTGACGGTGATCGGCATATAGGCGTGATCCTTGCCGCAGATTTCCGAGCACTGACCAAAATAAATGCCTTCTTTGTCTGCTTTGAACCACAGCTGTGCCAGACGGCCGGGAACGGCGTCTTGCATCACGCCAAAGGCGGGAACCTTCCACGCATGGATCACGTCCGTCGCTGTCACCTGCACCACAATCGTCTTGCCTACCGGAACCACCACAGCGGTATCGGTCGCCAAGAGATATAGGCTGTCGTCATAACCATTCGCCGCAAGATCCTCTCGCGCCAGCATAAAGCTGTCGAACGCAATCCCATCCTCGGGGTATTCATAAGACCAGAACCACTGGTTGCCGGTCGCCTTGATGGTGATGTCGGCCTGAACCTGCTTAAAATCCTGCTGCTTGAACAGTTCCGGCAGCGAGAACGAGCCGATGAACACCAAGATCAACACCGGGATCAGGGTCCATGCCACTTCCAGCGGAGAATTGTGGGTGAAGCGAGCGGGCGTCGGATTGGCGCGACGGTTGTAGCGCACGATCACATAGATCAAGAGCACACTCACAAACAACGTCACCAGGAAGATGATGATGTTGATCATGTGATCAAGGCTTTGCACGCCTTGGGCCAATTCGGTAGCCGCGGGCTGGAAGCCCGTGCCTTTGGCCGTCGGCGCCCCGATAACCTCAAGCGACTGCGCGTGAGCGGCCGTTGAGAAAAGTCCACCAAGCCCCGTAGCAGCGAGACCAGCGCGTGAGATGAGCTGACGCATATTCGATTCCCGTTTCGTCTGGCGACATTGCGCCCTATTGTCAGGATTGCCCGAAGCGTGGGCAGAATCCCGTTGATTGTGCGCAAGGTGAAACCACATTGAACGCATTATCTCAAGTGAAACCGTGCGACACAGCGGCGCGAATTGACACAGGTCAAGGACGCTGCCGCGAAAGGCCCCGATGACCGACGCCCCCTTCAGACCCTTCGAGACGCAACTTGACGAAAAGACAGCACTTTCCGTGCTGCGTGCGGCCCTGTCAGGAGCCGAGGATGGCGAGCTTTACCTTGAACGCAAGCGCTCTGAGGCCATTGTTTTGGACGACGGCCGGATCAAAACCGCCAGCTATGACGCCTCGGAAGGCTTTGGCCTGCGTGCGGTAAAGGGCGAGGTGGCAGGTTATGCCCATTCCACCGAGATCAGCGAAAAAGCCTTGCGCCGGGCCTCGGAAACCGCCCGCCTTGCGGTTGGGGACGGCGGGGGCGTGCTCGCTCCTGCGCCCAAGGGCACCAATGCCCGGCTTTATTCGGATGCGGACCCTATGGCGGATGCAAGCTTTGCCGCCAAGATCGATGTGCTGAAAGAGATCGACGCCTACGCCCGCGCCATGGACCGCCGTGTCGTACAGGTCTCGGCCACCATTTCGGCCGGGCTTCAAGAGGTGGAAATCCTGCGCCCCGAGGGGCTGCGACTGGCCGACATCCGCCCCATGGCGCGGCTGAATGTCGCAGTGATCGTGGAAGAGAACGGTCGGCGCGAACAAGGTGGCACCGGCGGCGGCGGGCGCTATGGGCTGGCGCGGCTTTTGGAGCCCGGCCATTGGAAACCGCTTTTGCACGAAGCGCTGCGCATTGCGCTGGTTAATCTTGGCGCAACCCCTGCCCCTGCGGGCATGATGGATGTGGTCTTGGGTCCCGGCTGGCCCGGCATTCTTTTGCATGAGGCCATCGGCCACGGGCTGGAAGGCGACTTTAACCGTAAGAAAACCTCGGCCTTTTGCGGCTTGATGGGTCAGATGATCGCGGCTCCCGGCGTGACAGTGCTTGACGATGGCACCCTGCCCGATCGCCGCGGGTCAATCTCGGTGGATGACGAAGGCACGCCCTCGGCCCGAAATGTGCTGATCGAGGATGGCCGTCTGGTAGGCTATATGCAAGATCGACAGAACGCGCGGCTGATGGGTGTGGCCGCCACGGGCAACGGACGGCGCGAAAGCTTTGCCCATATCCCCATGCCGCGCATGACCAACACCTATATGCTGGGTGGCAAGGATGACCCGGCGGGTATCGTGGCCAGCCTGAAAGACGGCATCTATGCGGTGGGCTTTGGCGGCGGTCAGGTTGACATCACCAACGGCAAGTTCGTGTTCTCGTGCACCGAAGCCTATCGGGTGCGCAATGGCGTGGTGGGTGAGGCGGTCAAGGGCGCGACGCTGATCGGCGACGGTGCCACCGCGTTGCGCCAGATCCGTGCCATCGGCAATGACATGGCGCTGGACCCCGGCATCGGCAATTGCGGCAAGGCGGGCCAATGGGTGCCGGTGGGCGTGGGCCAACCCACCCTGCTGATCGGCGGACTGACGGTGGGTGGGCAAGGTTCGTGAAAAATGGGGGCATGATCCTTGTTGGTCAATACGACAGCCCGGTGACCCGCCGCATAGCGATTGCGCTGCATCACTATGGCGTGGAGTTCACCCGTGACACCCGGTCGATCTTTTCGCAGGCCGCCGAGGTGGCGCAGATCAGCCCCCTGACCCGCATCCCCGCGTTGGTGCTGCCGGAGGGTGAGGTGCTGATCGACAGTGCCGCCATCCTTGACCATCTGGACGAACAGGTGGGCGACCGCGCCCTGATCCCGGCCTCTGGCCCCAAGCGCCGCCGCGTGCTGCAAATGACCGCCCTTGCCCAAGGCACTTTGGAAAAAGCAGGCGCCGTGGTCTATGAGCGCCACTTCCACCAACCCGCCCACCAAAGTGCGGACTGGCTGCACCGTTGCCTTGGCCAAACACGCGCCGGGCTTGACCACATGACCGCGCGCCTGTCGTCGCCCTATGCCTGTGGCACAGACCTTAGCCATGCGGATGTCATGATCACCACGCTGATCTGCTATTTGAACGATCGCCTGCCCAACGTGCTGGACACCGCCGCCCACGCCCCACTGATTGCACTGGCCGCGCATTGCGAAACCCTGCCCGCCTTCCTCGCTGCAGCTCTCAGCCCCACCGAGACGATGCCAAAATCCTGAAGCGGCCCGCCACTACCGCCGTCGAAGCCTCCGGCAGGTGTAGTGGCGGGGGTAGTGGCGCCAAGATGAACCCCAAGGCCAGGGTTTGCAGACTGCGGGCGTTTCGGTCTATGCCGAGCCATGGATGGAATCGTACTGCAGGATGTGAATGTGGATCTGGGCGGCAAGCGGGTCTTGTCGGGCCTTAGCTTGCATCTGGATGCGCCACGGATCGGCATTCTGGGGCGAAACGGGTCGGGAAAATCCACCCTTTTGCGGCTGATGGCGGGGCTGATTGCACCCAGCTCCGGCACGGTACGGGTTGCCGGGCTTGATCCGGCGCGTGAGCGGAAGGCGATGCTCGACAAGATCGGCATCTTGTTTCAAAACCCCGATCACCAGATCCTGTTTCCCACGGTGGAAGAGGAACTGGCCTTTGGCCTGATGCAACAGGGCGAGACTCAGAGCGCGGCCATGGCCGCCGCCCATGCCTGTCTGAATGCCGAAAGGCGATCCGATTGGGCGAAGGCCCCGGTGTCGACCTTAAGCCACGGCCAAAAGCAATGGCTCTGCCTGCAGGCCGTCTTGTTGATGCAGCCCGGCACGTTACTCTTGGACGAGCCCTTTGCCGCCTTGGACATGCCGACCGAGGCGCGTTTGCGCCGCCAGTTGGACGCGCTGCCGCAGCGGCTTATCACTATCGCCCACCGTCCCGATGATCTGGCCGGATGTGATAAGGTCTTGTGGCTGGAGGCGGGCCGCCTTGCAGGTTTTGGCGCGCCCGCGCTGGTGCTGCCAGAGTTTACAGCCGCCATGGCAGCCCTGGGGGCGCAAGATGCACCCTGACGCCGATGCTTAGCCTGACATCGCCGATCCAGACCCCCGCCCATCGCTGGCGGGCGGGGCCAAAGCTGGCCGGGCTGGCGGCGCTGACCTTTATCTTGTTCTGGCCTGCGCCGGGTTGGCCTGCGCTGGGATTGGCGCTGGCGGTGCTGGGGGTTGCGGCCGGGGTGGCGGGCCTATGGGGGTTGTGGCCGGCTTGGGTGCGGCTCTTCCGCCCGCTTTGGCCTTTTGCGGTGCTGTTGATCGTCTGGCACGGCGCTACCCGCACCCCATTGGAGGGCGCGGTGATTTTGCTGCGCATGGCGGCGGCGGTAGGGGCGGCCAATCTGGTGACGATGACCACGCGGCTAAGCGATTTGCAGGCCTTGGTCTTGTGGGCGGCGCGGCCCTTTGGCCGCTGGGTTCCGGCCAAGGCGCTGTCATTAGCGATTGCGCTGATGATCCGCTTTATCCCCGTGATGGCCGAGCGTGCGGGCCATTTGGCGGATGCGTGGCGCGCCAGGTCCCCGCGCCGGGCGCGGGCGCGGTTGCTGGCGCCCTTGGCGTTAAGCGCCCTTGACGATGCCGATCATGTGGCCGAGGCCTTGCGTGCGCGGGGTGGAGTGGATTAATCCCTCTCAACCAACCCGGAGAAGATCATGGAACGCAATCTGACCCATATAGCCCTCTTTGCCGCAATGATCGCTGCCCTTGGGCTGATCCCGAGGTTTGAGATTGTGCCGGGGATTGGCATTACCGCCCAGTCGATGGGCGTCATGCTATGCGGCACCATTCTGGGCGCGCGCCTTGGCGGGATGGCGGCCGCGCTGTTCGTGCTGGTGTTGCTTTTGGGCCTGCCGATCTGGGCGGGCGGCGTGGGCGGGCTTGGGCTTTTGGCCACCGGCAAGGTGGGTTTTATCCTTGGCTTTGGGCCTGCGGCCTTTGTCACCGGCTGGGTGATGACCCGCATGGGGGGCAATGTTCCGGTTGCAGCCTTTGTCGCGGCCATTCTGGGTGGTATGGGCGTGCTTTACGCCTTTGGCATCCCAGGCATGGCTTGGGGGTTGGGCAAATCCTTGGGTGAAGCGGCCACGATCGCGCTGGCTTTCATCCCCGGCGACCTTATCAAGGCCGTGCTGACGGCGGGCATCACCGCCACGGTGGCAAAGGCCCGGCCTGCGGCCCTCCTGTCACGCGCCTGACCGCGCTACCACCAGCGCAGACCCCAAGCCCCCCGCCGCCGCAATCGCGGCAAGGCCATGGCCGGCGCGCAGCCCGTGGAATAACCGCACCGCAAGGATTGCGCCCGACGCCCCAATCGGATGCCCCCGCGCCAAGGCACCACCGCCGCTGTTGACAATCTCCGGCGGCAGTCCCGCCCCCGTGACGCAGGCCATGGCCTGCACGGCGTAAGCCTCCATAACTTCGGCCATGGCCAGGTCTTCGGGCCGCAACCCAGCCCGCGTTAGGGCCGTTCCAATCGCAGCGATTGGCACCAACCCCGGTTCTTCGGGGTTTCCGCCCAGCGTGGATCCAGCCAAGATCTGCAGCCCCTGCCCGGCAGCCAGCCGATCTGACACCACCAGCACAAAGGCCGCCGCATCCGCCGCCACCGCCGCGGTGGCCGCCGTAATGCTGCCCACCACAGGGCGCGCGCGCGATGCCAGCGCCGGGGTCAGCGCCCGCGTGAAGGCATCCCGCGACACCCCCTGGATGCTCATTATCTCTGGCCAGTCTGCAACGCCCATGGCCTTGGCGTGGCTTTCCACCGCCCAAGCCGCCTGCGCCTCGCGGCTGATCCCCAACCGGTCGGCCAAAAGCGCCGCCGCCGCCGCCATCTCGGGGTCACGGTCCGGCCATGGGGTGAAAGGGGCCTGATCATAGGGCACCGCCACGCCATCCGCCCCCGGCATGGCGCGCAAGGGGCGACGCGAATAGCTTTCTGCCCCCCCCGCGAGCACCACCTCCGCCGCGCCGCTGTCGACCATGGCCTGCGCCAACAGCACAGCATCCAAGCCCCCGGCGCATTGGCGATCAATGGTCAACCCCGCCACCCGCTCGGGCAATCTTGCAAGCAAGCCAGCCCGTCGCGCCGGATTGCCCCCCGCGCCCAGCGCATTGGCAAAGATCACCTCATCCACCCGCGCCACCTCGATCCCGGCATCCGCCAGCACAGCCTGCATCACGGGTGCGGCCAGATCCTCAATGCGCAAATGGGCGAAGGCCCCGCCACGCGGACAAACCGCCGTGCGCCGTGCCGCAAGGATCACCGCCATCCCATCACCCTCTCCAGCGCGGCAAGGTCGGTCTTGCCCGAAGACAGCATCGGCCAATCGCCCATCCAATACACCGCACGTGGCGCCATGAGTGACCCAAACGCCGCGCGGCCCGCGGCCAACACCGCCTCGGTCTCGCCCGTCCCCATCACCACTGCCACCAGATGCATCCCGCGCAACCCATCCGGGCGCGGCAAGACGGCAGCCCGCGCCACGCCGGGCAAACCCATGAGAAAGGCCTCAATCTCCTCGGGAAACACATTCTGATCGGCAACCGTCACCATCCGACCCGCCCGGCCTTGGAGGTACAGGAAATCGCCCTCCATCCGGCCCATCTCACCCACCGACAGCCATCCCTCACGCCAACGCGCGCCACCGGGATCGTCGCCGGAATAGCCCTGAAAGAGATAAGGGCTGCGCACCCAAATCTCGCCCGCCTCCAGCGCGATTTCCACCCCCGGATAGGGCCGCCCCACCGACCCCGCCGGGCAGTCCGGCCCCGAGAGGGTGATAAAACTCGCCTCCGCCGCGCCGTAAAACTCTTGCACAATGGCATCAGGGGCCATCTCGGCCAAAACGACACGAAGCCCGGCATCCAGCTTGGAGCCGCCGACCAACACCCGGCCCAAGGGCAAAACCGCGCCGCCTGCCTCGCCGATCAGCCGCAACTGGGCGGGCGTGGCATAGAGCACCTCAATCCCCCGCGCGGCCAAAGCCGCCCGCTGCCGATCCGGGCGCAGGTCGTCCAAAAGGTGCATGTCGGCCCCCAGACACAGCCCCTCCACCGCACCATAAAGCGCCAGCGAATGCACCAAACGGCCCAAGACCGCGACACGCACCCCCGGCCCAATGCCAAAGAGCCCCGCATTCACCGCAAAAGACGCAGACCACGACGCACAAGACCGCAAGATCCGACGCGGCTGCCCAGATGATCCCGAGGTCAGCGTCTCAAACGCTCCGACGCCGGCCTGCAACATCCCCGCGCCGCCAACCCGAAACGCCCCGCCAAACGCCCCAGCCAAGGCCGTTGCGGTTGGGCGCTCGGCCAAAACCCCACCTTGGCCCGGCGCAAAAGCCACCTCGCCCCGCGCGTCGAACACCCGCGCCTGCGGATGCATGCGAAACCCGTCTTTCATCTTGGCCAAAATACTCCCGCCGGAGGCCGACATATCCGCCGCGATCCCGGCTCAGGACCGGACCAGACCGGCCATCCGCTGCAGCGCCAAAAGATAGCCCTCGGTGCCAAAGCCCGCGATCACACCCTCGGCGCGCGACGACACGTAGGAATGATGCCGGAACGCCTCGCGCTTGTGGATATTGCTGATATGCACTTCCAAGACCGGCCCCTCAAAGGCATTCAGCGCATCAAGGATCGCCACCGACGTATGGCTATAGGCACCGGGATTGATGATGATCCCGGCCGCCTCAGCGCGCGCAGCCTGGATCCAGTCCACCAACTGACCTTCATGGTTCGACTGTCGGCACAGCACCGCCACGCCCAAATCGGCCGCCAATGCCGCCACGGACGCCTCAACATCAGCCAAGGTCTCGCGCCCGTAAATCTCTGGCTGGCGCAGGCCCAAAAGATTGAGGTTCGGGCCATTCAAAACAAGGATCGGCTGGGTCACGGACGGATTTCCTTTGCAAACGGACTTGAACCTTAGCGCATCCCACCCGCCCCGCAAAGCCCCGCCCATCTCGGGCCCGCAACATGAAAAAACGCCCCCCAGCCTGACGGGGGGCGCAAGAAAGGTCGCATACCTTGGGGAAGACCTTTGGCAGGGAGACCGCCCAAAGGTCTAGGGCGCAACGCCCTCAAGCAACCTTTTCCATCGGGATCTGCGAGCCAAGGCCCAAGGCACGCACCACCTCACGCGTCGTATGGGCGCGGTTGAGGGTGTAGAAATGCAAATCCTCCACCCCGCCCGAAATCAGCCGGTCACAAAGGGCTGTGCACTGCGCCAGCGCCAACAACGCCTCGCGCCCATCGCGCGCCGCTGTTGTGAAGGCCTCATCCAGCCGCGCAGGCACCTTCGAGCCACAGCGCGCGGCAAAGCGTTTGGTCGCATCCCAGCTTTGAATTGGCAAAACACCCGGAATGATCGGCACATGAATGCCCGCCGCAACACAATCATCCCGGAACCGGAAAAACGAATCCGCATCAAAGAAGAACTGCGTAATGGCCCTGGCCGCGCCCGCATCCACCTTGCGCTTCAACCAGCGCACATCGGCTGTCGGATCGGCAGCATCCGGGTGCGGCTCAGGATAGGCGCCCACCGCAATCTCGAACTTGCCCGTCGCGGCCAAGGCCGCCACCAACTCCACCGAACTGGCAAAGCCGTCCTTATGTGGCTGAAACCGCGCCGCCCCATTCGGCGCATCACCGCGCAAGGCCACGATCTGGCGCACACCCGCCTGATGATAGCCCTGCGCGATCTCCAGCGTCTCGGCCCGCGTCGCCTCGACACAGGTCAGATGCGCGGCGACATTCAGCCCATAACTGCGGCGCAAGGTGCCAACCGCGTCATGGGTCAACTTGCGCGTGGTGCCGCCTGCCCCATAGGTCACGCTGACAAACTCAGGTCCCATCGGTACCAGCGCCTGCACAGCCTCAAACAATTTGAACGACGCATCCAAAGATTGCGGCGGGAAGAACTCATAGGAAATGCGCGGGGCGGGCCGAAGGGTCGTCATGGGGGCGTCTCCTTTTCACTTGCACCTTTCTGCCAGATTGGCCAATGTGACACCAATTCATAATATTCACGATCATTATGTGGTGATCCTCATGTATATCGAGCTGCGCCACCTTCGCACCATCCGCGCCATCCAACAGGCGGGCGGCCTCGCCCGCGCGGCCGAAATGCTGAACATGACGCAATCGGCGCTCTCGCATCAGGTTGCGGGTTTGGAAGATCAGGCCGGGATGGAACTCTTTGTGCGCCGCTCAAAACCCATGCGCCTGTCAGCCGCAGGCCAGCGCATGCTGCGCGTCGCCGAACGTGTCCTGCCCGAGATCACCGCACTGGAAGAAGAGTTCCGCGCGCTCCGCTCTGGCAAAACCGGGCGGCTGCACATCGCCATCCAATGCCACGCCTGCTTTGACTGGCTCTTTCCCGTGCTCGAACTCTTCCGCCACGCCTGGCCCGAGGTGGATGTCGACATCCGCGCGGGCCTTGCGTTTGAGCCCTTTCCAGCTCTGGCCCGCGAGGAGGTGGATCTGGTGATATCATCCAACCCCGAACCCCTTCCAGGTATCGTGGCACAGCCGCTCTTTGACTATGCCCCCACCCTCGTCGCCTCGGCCCAAAACCCGCTGGCAGCCAAGACGATGATCGAGGCGGAAGACCTGCGCGACCAGACGCTCATCACTTACCCGGTCAGCCGCGACAAACTTGATGTGTTCACCGATCTTTTGACTCCCGCCCGCGTGGAACCCGCAAGCCAGCGCCATGTCGAGCTGACCGCCGTGATCCTGATGCTTGTCGGATCCAATCGCGGCGTAGCAGTCCTGCCCGATTGGGTGATCCGCGAACTGAAATCCAACCCCGATTACATCACCCGCCCCCTTGCTCCTGGCAATGTCACCCGCCGGCTTTACGCCTGCCTGCGCGAAGATGACGTGGCGCGCCCCTTTATGGCGCATTTCCTGAAACTCGGCCGCTCGGAACCGGTCAAGCTGCAAAGACCCTGATCCCCCAACCCGCCAAAGGATTTGCGCCTTTCCAAATACTCATCTTTCGACGCCAGCCCCCAAACGGTCGGTCTGCCCCCCTTTCCCTTCGCCGCCTTTGGGTGTATCGCCCCCAGCTTGAACCGGACCGGAGTTTTCCATGCAGGGCAGTGCCAACCTCAACCTCATGATCAAGGCCGCGCGGCGCGCGGGCAAATCTTTGGTCAAGGACTTCCGCGAGGTGGAAAACCTGCAGGTCTCGACCAAAGGTCCGGGCGATTTTGTGTCGAAGGCTGACCGCGAGGCAGAACGGCTCATCAAAGAAGATCTGATGGGCGCGCGACCGACCTATGGCTGGCTGGGCGAAGAAACCGGCGGCGAGGCCGGTGCCGACCCCACCCGCCGCTGGATCGTCGATCCCCTAGATGGCACCACCAACTTCCTGCACGGCATGCCGCATTGGGCGATTTCCATCGCACTGGAGCATAAGGGCGAGATCGTCTCGGCCGTGGTCTATGACCCGGCCAAGGACGAGATGTTCTGGGCCGAAAAAGGCGCGGGCGCTTGGCTGAACGACAACCGCCGCCTGCGCGTCTCGGGTCGGCGCAGCATGGCTGAGGCCGTGTTTGCCACCGGCGTGCCCTTCGGTGCGAAAAAGACCCTGCCTGCGATGCTCTCCGATCTGGCACGCCTGATGCCCGCTTGCGCGGGCGTGCGGCGCTGGGGTGCTGCGTCGCTGGATCTGGCCTTTGTCGCCGCCGGCCGCTTTGACGGGTATTGGGAACGCGAGTTGCAGCCGTGGGACATCGCGGCAGGGCTTTTGCTCGTCAAAGAGGCGGGCGGTCTGGTTGGCCCGGTGCGCGAAGGCGACGACATTTTGGGCAAGGGCGCGATCTTATGCGCCAATGAGCCTTTGTTCGAAGGCTTCGCCAAGATCATCCGTAACGCCTGACGCAAATTTCTGTCACAGAAATTTGGGGCGCAGCCACATGCCCTTGATCTTTAAAAGCTTCTGTCACTGGGGTGGTTGACGCCATCCACCCATGGCACGTCCCCCAGATCACGCGGGTTGATGCCGTCCAAAATCGCAACATTGACGCCGAACTGGTTGGGGTTCGACCGGCGCTGATGATGGGTGTAGATGCCGCAGGTCTTGCAAAACCAGTGTTTCGCTGTCTGAGTGCCAAACTGATAGAGCGTCAGGTTTTCCGCCCCCAACACCACCTTTACCCCATCCAGCGGGGCAGATACTGCGATCGCACCGCGCCTGCGGCAATAGCTGCAATCGCATCGCCGTGCAGTGGCCAAGCCGTCGGTGAGCGTTACCTCCAGCACAACAGCGCCACAATGGCAGGTTGCTTTCATCGCGAAGGGTCTCACCTTTTCGGCACCCGCGGAACAGACGACCGAGACAGCTTATACTCGGCCTTGGGATGGGGCGGGTGACCATCGGTCCGCCGCCAATAGGCCTTGCCCCCGCGCCGCAAAAGCGCAGGAAGCGCCAGCAAAAGCCCGCCCGCAAAGCCCCCCGCATGGGCCCAATAGGCCACACCGCCGCCGTCAATCGACATCGAAATGCCGCTGAAGATTTGTAGTGCGAACCAGATCCCCAGCACGATCCAGGCTGGAATGGCGAAAACACGAAAGAAGATCACAAAGATGAACAATACATCCACCCGCGCCTTGGGAAAGAGCAAAAGATACCCCCCCATCACCCCCGCAATCGCGCCAGAGGCCCCCACCATCGGAATGGGCGAGAACGGGTCCATGGCGACCTGCGCGATGGCGGCGGCAAGGCCTGACAAGAGATAGAACAGCAAGAACCCGCCATGGCCCATCTCATCTTCGAGATTGTCGCCATAGATCCACAGGAAAAGCATGTTGCCCAAAAGATGCATCCAGCCCGCATGTAGGAACATCGAGGTCACAACCGTGGCCAGCCCCTGCCCCCGCATCAGGTTTTCTGGCACCAATCCCCATTGGTAAAAGAAGAAATTCAACTGGGCCTCAGAGGAAAGGGTCATCCAATAGGACAAAAACACCGCCGCATTGATCGCGATCAGGGCGAACGTGACATAGGGCGTGCGGCCCGAAGGATTGTGGTCGCGAATGGGAAGCATACCGGCAGAGTTTCTCAAGCGACCGCTTGCGTCAAGGGTGCAAAGGGGGGCTGTCTGCCCCCCTCGCGCGTACCGCGCTCACCCCCCGAGAGTATTTTGACCAAGATGAAGAGGCTTCAGCTGCCCGCCACCTCGGCCAAAAGCTGGGCATTGCCCCCCGATGCGGTGGTATCAATGCAAACGTGGCGTTCCAGCATCGCATGCGCCGCATCGGGCAACGTGCCAATCAGCGGCAGGATCGGGCCTTTGCGGGCAGCCAGAACACGTGCGCGGATACGGGCACCGTCCATGTCGCCCCACCAGATGGCGCCTGAGAAGCCGTCAAGCCGGGACAGGGCGGCCGGGTCAAGGCCAGCTGCCTCAATCGCGTGACCGCCAAGGGCGCGAATGGCTTCAGCCTGTTGGAGCGCCGCAGCGGCAGAGGGGCCAAGGCACAGCACCGGCGCGCGCGGCACGAAGGAAAGGCGGTTCGATTCCCCCGTTGGCCCCGGAAGCACAAGTGCGTGGGCAGGGCGGGCGATCATCCGGTCCAGCCGCAGCGACGCGGCCACCTCGGCCTCGGGCGTGATGCGGTCATCTCGCGCTGCCGATGGCGCGGCTGCGTGGGTGAAGCGCGCCAGATATTCCGGTCCGCCTGCCTTTGGCCCAGTGCCCGACAGCCCCTCGCCGCCAAAGGGCTGGCTGCCGACCACCGCGCCAATCTGGTTGCGGTTGACGTAAGTATTGCCCACAGCCAGCGCATCGACCACCGCCTGCACCCGGTCATCAATGCGGGTATGCAGCCCAAAGGTCAGCCCGTAGCCCGTCGCGTTGACCGCCTTGACCACCGCGTCAATCTCGGAGGCTTTGAAGGTGGCGACATGCAACACCGGGCCAAAGATCTCACGCGGCATGTCCTGAATGCCGCCCACGCGGATCACTGTGGGGCCGATGAAGGTGCCCGTTGCGGGGGCAGGCATTTCTTTCAGCACGCGGCCTTGGGCGCGGGCGGCTGCAATATAGTCGGCAATCCCCTGCTGGGCCTCGGCGTCGATCACTGGGCCGACATCGGTGAAGAGATCCACCGGATCGCCCAGCGCAAGTTCTTCCATCGCGCCGAACAGCATTTCGGTCACAGTGGCTGCGATATCTTCCTGCACGTATAAACAGCGCAGCGCCGAACAGCGTTGGCCGGCCGATTGGAAGGACGAGGCCAGCACATCGCGCACCGCCTGTTCGGGCAGCGCGGTGCTGTCCACCAACATCGCATTCAACCCGCCGGTTTCGGCGATCAAAGGGGCGGTGGGGTTGGCGTGTTCGGCCATGGTGGCGCGGATCACAAGCGCCACTTCGGTGGAGCCGGTGAATGCCACGCCGCCGATGCGCGGATCGCGTGTGAGGGCCGCGCCGACCCGCCCGTCGCCCGGTAAAAGCTGCAGCGCCGAGACGGGGACGCCCGCCTTGAGCAGAAGCGCAACCGCCAGATGGGCAATCAGCGGCGTCTGTTCGGCAGGCTTGGCGATGACGGCATTTCCTGCGGACAGCGCAGCCCCGATCTGGCCTGAAAAGATGGCCAGGGGGAAGTTCCAAGGGCTAATGCAGGCGAACACCCCACACGCGGGGTGCTTCAGCCCGGCCGCCCCGTCGGCGTAATAGCGCAGGAAATCCACCGCCTCGCGCAGTTCGGCCACGGCATCAGCGGCGGTCTTGCCAGCCTCACGCGCCAGAAGGGCGAAGATCGGGCCGAAGTTCTCTTCATATAGATCTGCCGCGCGGCGCAAGACCTCGGCGCGTTCAGGTGCGGCGGCGGCCCAAGGTTCGGCAAGACGCAGCGCGGTGTCCACATCGGGCAAGCCTGCCGTCAGCACATGTCCCACCAGCGCACCCGTCGCAGGGTTTGTGACCTCAAGCCGCACAGCTCCGGTGCGGGACCCCGCGATGAGTGGCGAAGCCTCGAAGAGCTCGGACATATGCGGCGCGCGGGCAGCATCGATGGCGGCAAGATCGCCCATATCGGTCAGATCGAACCCGCGTGAGTTCTCGCGGGTACCGAAGAGGCCCGGCCCGGTCAGGATGGCGGGGCTGGCGATGGGGGTGATCCCTTCCATCGCGGTGATCGGACAGGCAGCGACGCGTTCGGGGGCCACCTCTTCGTTGACGATCTGGTTGACGAAGGATGAGTTCGCGCCGTTCTCCAACAGCCGCCGCACGAGATAGGCCAAGAGGTCGCGATGCGCGCCCACGGGGGCATAGATGCGGCAGCGCGTGCCGTGGTCTTCCAAGACGATGTCATGCAGCCGCTCGCCCATCCCATGCAGGCGCTGGAACTCAAAGGCGCGCTTATCGCGGGCCATATCCAGAATGGCGGCCACGGTATGGGCGTTGTGGGTGGCAAACTGCGGATAGATGCGATCGGTCATCGCCAAAAGCTTGCGGGCGTTGGCGATGTAGGACACGTCCGTGGCCTGCTTGCGGGTAAACACCGGGAACGAGACCAGCCCCATCACCTGCGCCCGTTTCACCTCGGCGTCCCAATAGGCGCCCTTCACCAGCCGCACCATGATCTTGCGATCCAGCTTTTCGGCCAGCGCATAAAGCCAGTCGATCACCGCGCCTGCGCGGCGGCCATAGGCTTGCACCACCACGCCAAACCCATCCCAGCCCTTCAGCGCGGGGTCCGACAGCACCGCCTCAATCACCTCGAGCGACAGCGCCAGACGGTCCGCCTCTTCGGCGTCGATGTTGAACCCAAGTCCCGCCGCCTTGGCCAGCCCGGCCAAAGCGCGGACGCGGGGGACGAGTTCCTCCATTACGCGGGCGCGCTTGGCGACCTCATAACGCGGATGCAGCGCCGAAAGCTTTACCGAAATGCCGGGGTTGGTGCGGATATCGCCGGTGGTGGCCGCCGCCGCAATCGCTGTGATCGCCTTGGAATAGGCAAGGTGGTAGCGCCGCGCATCGGCTTCGGTACGCGCCGCCTCGCCCAGCATGTCATAGCTGTAGGTGTAGCCCCGCGCCTCCAACTCGCGGGCGCGTTTCATCGCCAGATCGATGGTTTCACCCAAAACGAAATTGCGGCCCATTTCCTTCATCGCGCGCGACACGGCGGTGCGGATCACCGGCTCGCCCAGACGTTTGACGGCCGCTTTCAGATGGCCGACGATGCCCGGCTCGCGCTCATCCAGCACCTTGCCGGTCAGCATCAAGGCCCAGGTGGAGGCGTTGACAAGAGATGAGGCCGATTGGCCCAGATGCTTGCCCCAATCCGACGGCGCGATCTTATCTTCGATCAGCGCATCCATCGTCTCGGCGTCCGGCACCCGCAACAGCGCCTCTGCCAGACACATCAGCGCAATGCCCTCATCGGTCGACAGGCCATATTCGGCCAGAAACACCTCCATCAACCCGGGCTTCACGCTGGCGCGGATGCGGCGCACCAGATCGGCCCCTGCGGCCGTAATCCGACTGCGCGCGGCGGCGTCCAACCCCGCCTCGGCGATCAGGGCCTGCACCAATGCGGCCTCATCGCGCAGCGACTGGCGTTCGATGATGTCCAAAGACGTGCGCGACATGGCAGGCTCCCTGTAGATTTGGCCCATGATAGCGCAGGTTTGACAGGCTGTTCGCCTTAAAGTATCCCCGCGTGCAGCCAAAGGACCTGCAGATGAAGGAATTCACGATGCCAATCGCCCGCGTTGAGTTAGACCGCTTTGACGACGCCATCCTGCGGGTTCTGGCGGTAGAAGGGCGGATCAGCGCCACCGAGCTTGCGCGCCGCATCGGGCTGTCGAAATCGCCCACCCAAGCGCGGATGAAGCGGCTGGAGGATGCGGGCATCATCACCGGGTATCGTGCCAATCTGGACCCTATCCGCATGGCGCTGGCGCATGTCGCCTTTGTCGAGGTGCGCCTGTCCGACACCCGCGAAGCGGCCTTGCAGGCCTTCAACAAGGCCGTGATGGCGGTGCCCGAAGTGGAGCAGTGCCACATGATCGCCAGCCGTTTTGATTACTTACTGAAGGTGCGCACCACCGATATCCAAGATTACCGCCGGGTTCTGGCCGAACAGATCAGCGCCCTGCCCCATGTGGCAGGCACGTCAACCTATGTGGCGATGGAGGCGGTGAAGGAAATCTTCTAACCGGCTTTACCGATGGCCCTGCCCCCGGTAGCGTGGCTGCAAACCTGGGGAATGAAAATGGCTGATCTTGATTTGTGCTACCTGCCCGCGCATGAAGCTTTGGCGCGGTTTCGCGCGAAGACCCTGTCGCCGGTGGAGTTGATGCAGGCGGTCATTGCCCGCGCCGAGGCGGTGAAAGACCCCGTGAACGCCTTTACCTTCACCCATTTCGACGAGGCAATGGATCGCGCCCGCAAGGCCGAGGCGAAATACGTCAAAGGCCAGCGCACCCGCGCGCTGGAAGGGTTGCCCATCGGCATCAAGGATGAAAACGAAATTGCGGGCAAGCCGACCTCATCGGGTTCGCTCATCCTCAAGGATCACGTGGCCACCCGCACCTCGGTCAACAACCAGCGGATTTTGGCGGCGGGCGGCATCGTGCATGCCCGCACCGCCACGCCCGAGTTTTCTGCCGCCGGCATCTGCTGGAGCCGGCTTTGGGGCGTCACCCGCAATCCGTGGAACCCCGCTTTCACGCCCGGCGGCTCCTCCGGCGGATCGGCGGCCTCGCTGGCGGCAGGCACCTCGCCCTTGGCGATGGGGTCCGACATCGGCGGGTCGATCCGCATCCCGGCTTCGGCCTGCGGGGTGGTGGGGTTCAAACCGCCCTATGGCCGCAACGTTGATGACCCACCCTTCAACCTTGATTTCTTCTGCCACACCGGCCCCATGGCGCGCTCTGTGCGCGACGCGGCCCTGTTGCAAAACGTCATCGCGGGGCCGCACCCCAGTGACATCGCCAGCCTGCGTCCCAAGCTGACCCTGCCGCTGGAGGGCCGCCCGATCAAGGGTTGGAAGATCGCCTATTCACTGGACCTTGGCATGTTCGAGGTGGACCCCGACGTGCGCGCCAACACACTGGCCGCGGTTCAGGTGTTCCGCGATCTGGGCGCGACGGTGACCGAGGTGAAAACCGGCTGGGGACCCGAGGTGATGGCGGCCTGCATGGCCTATCTGACCCATATCTTCGGCGGCTATATCTCGGGCCTACTCGACGACCACGCCGAGGAAATGACGACCTATGTCCGTGCCTTTGCCGAAAAAGGCCGGGCGTCCACCGCGCAAGACTATGTACAAGCGCTGGAGGTGATTGCCGCCGCCTATGCCCCCATCGGCGAGATCCTGACCCGCCATGACCTGTTGATCTGCCCCACCCTTGGCATCCCCGCTCCTCCGGCCGAGTTTGACAACACCAAGGACCGCATGATCATCAACAACACCGAAGTCAGCCCCGAGCTGGGCTGGGCGATGACCGTGCCCTTCAACATGCTCTCGCGCTTGCCGGTGCTGGCTGTGCCTTCTGGGCATGCCTCGAACGGGGTGCCGACCGGCATTCAGATCGTCGGGCGCAGCTACTGCGACCGCGACGTGTTCCGCGCGGGCATGGCCTATGAGGCGGCTTTGGGCGGTTGGTTCACCAGCCCGGCCAAGCGGCCAAAGCTGTAGCGCCTATTGGTGGCGCAGGGCCTCGATAGGGTCCATCCGCGCCGCCCGCCGGGCGGGGAAATAGCCAAAGAGCACCCCCACCAGCGCCGAAAAGCCAAAGGCCATGGCGACAACCAAGGCCGAAGGCGCAAAGGGTATGGCCAGAAAGATCGACCCGACCCAGGCCAAGCCAAGGCCCAGCGCAATGCCGATCACGCCGCCCAGAACCGAAAGCACCACCGCCTCGATCAGGAACTGCGCCAAGACTTGCCCCCCGCTGGCCCCCACGGCCAGCCGGATGCCAATCTCGCGCGTCCGCTCGGTCACCGACACCAGCATGATGTTCATGATGCCAATGCCGCCCACCAACAGGCTCACCGCCGCCACGGCCGACAACAGCCCCGCCATCACCGAGTTCACCCCGCTCAAGAGCGTGTTGAAATCGCGCATGTCCGTGACCGAGAAATTGTCGCCCTCGCCAATTTCAATCTGACGGCGGTCGCGCATCAGGGCCTGCACGGCGCGAATGCCGGTCGCACTGTCCACCGATTTGAGCAAGGCCACCGAGATTGACCCTACCTCGTTGTCACCCTTCAATCGGCGCTGCATGGTCTTGATCGGGATCAGCAGCAGATCATCCTGATCCTGCCCGAAACTGCCTGCCCCGCGTTCGGTGAGAACCCCGATCACCTCGCAGGAAAGCCCCCGCACCCGCACAGTCGCGCCAATCGGATCGGCCCCAGCAAACAGCGTGGCGCGCACGGTCTGGCCCAGAATACAGACCGCCGTGCCGCTGATCTCTTCGCTGCGCTCAAAGCTGCGGCCCATGGCCAGCGCCCAGTTTTGCACCACCAGATAATCCGCCGTGGTGCCCGACACTTGGGTCGAGGTATTGGCATTGCCCGCCACCACCGAATAGCTGCCATTCGACTGCGGCGCGACATGGGCCACAATGGACAACTCGGCCAAGGCGGCGGCGTCCTTCAGATCAAAGCGTGGCGCGGGCTCGCCCGTGGGTGGCCCCATCCGCACCCGGCCGGGGCGCACGACCAAGACATTGGTGCCAAGCCGCTCGACCGAGGCTTGAACCTGCGCTGACGATCCCTCGCCCACGGTCACCATGGCAATCACCGCCGCCACCCCGATCACCACGCCCAAGACGGTCAGGAAGGACCGCAACTTGTTGCGGATGATCGCGGTAAAGGCCAGACGGACCGCATCCCACAGCATGTCAGACCCTTTCCCCAACGGGGGTGTCGCGGGTCAGACGGCCATCGGTGAACACCATCAGCCGCTTGGCATGGCGCGCGATGTCGTCCTCATGCGTCACCATCACAATGGTGATGCCCTCATCGCGATTCAGCGCCTGCAAAAGCTGCATGATCTCTTGGCCGCGGGCGGAATCAAGATTGCCGGTCGGCTCATCAGCCAGAATGACCGATGGCTGCCCCGCAAGCGCCCGCGCAATCGCGACGCGCTGCTGCTGGCCGCCCGAAAGCTGAGATGGGTCATGCCCCTCGCGCCCCTCAAGCCCGACCTTACGCAAAGCCTCGCGCGCCCGCGCGCGCCGCTCGGGGCCAGGCATGCCCTTGTAGATTAAAGGCAATTCTACGTTTTCCAAGGCCGATTGCCGCGCCAACAGGTTAAACCCCTGAAACACAAAGCCCAAGGCATGGCGTCGCAACAGCGCGCGGGCATCTTGACCCAACCCCTGCACCGCAATGCCCTTGAACAGATATTCCCCCGATGTGGGCCGATCGAGACAGCCGATGATGTTCATCGCCGTTGATTTGCCCGACCCAGAGGGCCCCATGATCGCCACAAACTCTCCCGCCGCAATCTCAAACGACACATCCTCCAGCGCCCGCACCTCCGCCTCTCCCGCGCCGTACACCCGCGAGACGTTGCGAAAGGCAATCAGCGGGGCGGCCATCTAATAAGCCTCGACGATCTGGTCGGTGATCACGGCATCACCCTCAGCCAACTGCTCACCCGAGACCACTGACATCCGCCCATCATTCGCGCCAATGTCGACCGCCACCTCGACCGGCGCACCGTCACGCAAGATCCAGATCGACCGCCCCGTGCCCACCGCCGCCGACCCCATGCGCGACGCGGCCGAAGGCAGGATCAGACCCGCCAGCCCCGCCGCCCCCGCCTGCCCGCCCGACGCCCGTGGTGGTGCCCAGCGCAGCGCCGCATTCGGCACCAAAAGCGCGCCCTGTTCTTCGGCCACCGTGATCGTGGCCGTTGCCGTCATGCCCGGGCGCAACCGCAGATCGGGGTTTTCCACCGCCAGAACCGCCTTATAGGTCACCACATCATCGGTCACCTCCGAGGCATAGCGCACCTGCGTGATGGTCGCATCAAAGCTGCGCCCATCAAAGGCATCGACCGTAAAGACCGCCGGCTGGCCAACCTCGACCTGCCCGATATCGGCCTCGTCCACATTGGCCAAAAGCTCCATCCGCGCCAGATCTTCGGCCAGCACGAAAAGGACCGGATCATTCAGTCCAGGTCCCACGATCTGCCCGGCCTCGGCCTTGCGGTTCAACACCATGCCGTTGATGGGCGAGCGGATCACCGCCTTGTCGAGATCAGCCCGCGCCAGCGCCAGATTGGCCTTGGCCAGCGTCAGATCGGCCCGCGCCATGTCCAGCGCGGCACGCGCGCGGGCGTCATTGGCCTCGACCGAGACCATCTCGCGCCGCGTGGCGATGCCGCGTTCGGAAAGCTCCTTTTGGGTCGCCAGCAACTCGGCCACTTCGGTTGCCGTCGCCTCGGCCTGCATCAACCGCGCCCGAGCCGAGGCTTCCTGCGCCTCGGCATTTGCCACACTGGCCGCAAGCTTTGAGGTGTCGAGCCGCGCCATGACCTGACCGACGGTGACAGTGTCGTTGTAATCCACCTCGGCCGACTGCAGCGTGCCTGCCAGTTCCGATGAGACATCAACCTGCGTCGTCGGCTGCAAGGTGCCGGTGGCCGCGACGGTCACCGTCAGATCGCCGCGCATCAGCGGTGTGGTGACATAGCCCGGCCCGTTGCCCCGCTCCGGCTGCAAGAGCCAAGCCAGCCCCAACCCTGCCGCCACCACCAAAGCCAGCCCCCCGGCCCAAAGCCAAGGCCGCCGCCGACCGGGCCGCGCCGAGGCCAAAAGTCGGGCCAGATCGGCATCTGCCCCGTCCCCGGCACCCTGCCCAGACTTGTCCTGTGACCCCAACACCATGTCCTGCCCCATCCTGTCGCCGCCACCAAAGCGCAGCCTTCAGGCATGATACGCGCAGGCCACAAGCTTCCGTCGCCTCAAGCCTTAGGCCGCGACGGGCAGGCGGGCAAGCACGACACGGCCGCGCCTGCGGTCCTGCGCCTAACTGCCGCGATAGGTGGAATAGGCAAAGGGGCTGATCAACAGCGGCACATGGTAATGCTGCCCCGCATCTGGCACGCCAAAGCGGATGGGGATTTCATCCAGAAACAGGGTGTCGCCCGTGGCCTGCCCGGTTGCCCGCAGATAGTCCCCGGCAAAGAACACCAGCTCATAGCTGCCCGCCTTCAGCGCCTCGCCCAAAAGCATCGGCTCATCGGTGCGGCCATCGTGATTGGTCACCACCTCTTTGATCTTGCGATGGGAATTGCCACTGACCGCATAAAGTGCAATCCGCACCCCCGCCGCAGGCTTGCCCCGCGCGGTGTCCAGAACATGGGTTGAAAGCCGTCCACCTGCCATTGCCGTCCCCTTTGTTGCGCCAAACCCTAGCGCAAAGCGCCCCCTTGGGTGACCCGCGCGCCTGCCATAGGTCTTTCAGGGATTATTTGATAAACCCTTTCGTGATTCACGAATAGTCTTTCGCCGTCTGCAGGGAGTCCTCAATGAACCGCTACCCGCGCGATTTCCGTGGTCATGGGCCAAATCCGCCGGATGCCGCTTGGCCGGGCGGGGCCAAGATCGCCGTGTCCATCGTGCTGAACTACGAAGAGGGCGGCGAAAACAACCTTCTGCACGGCGACGCCCAGTCCGAGGCGTTCCTGTCCGACATCGCCGGTGCCGCGCCTTGGCCGGGCCAGCGACACTGGAACATGGAATCGATCTACGACTATGGCGCGCGCGCCGGCTTTTGGCGTCTGCACCGGCTGTTTGTGGAACAGGATATACCCGTCACCGTCTACGGCGTGACCACAGCCCTTGCCCGCAATCCCGAACAGCTTGCCGCCATGAAGTCGGCTGGTTGGGAGATTGCCAGCCACGGGCTGAAATGGGTCGATCACCGCGACATGGACCCCGCCGAAGAGGCGCGCCAGATCGCGGAAAGCTTCCGTCTGCACGAAGAGGTGGTCGGTTGCCCACCTGTGGGCTGGTACACCGGGCGCTGCTCGATGAACACCGTCCGGCTGACGGCAGAAACCCAGCGTCTGGCTTGGATTTCGGACACCTATGACGATGATCTGCCCTATTGGATGGAACTCGGTGAGCATGACCAATTGGTGATCCCCTACACGCTGGAAGCCAATGATATGCGCTTTGCCACCGCACCCGGCTACATCACGGGCGAACAGTTCTACCAGTACCTGAAAGACAGCTTCGACACGCTCTACGCCGAAGGCTGCGACGGCCGCGCCAAGATGTTCTCGATCGGCCTGCACAACCGCCTGATCGGGCGGCCAGGGAAATTTGCGGGGCTGCAGAAATTCCTCAACTATGCAAAATCCCACAATTCTGTCTGGTTCCCCCGCCGCATCGATATTGCCCAGCATTGGAAAAAAACGCATCCACACAATCGGTTAGAGCGGCCTTCTCAGATGGTGCGTGAACGCTTTATCACCCGCTTTGGTGCTATTTTCGAACATTCACCCTGGATCGCCGACCGCGCCTTTGATCTGGAACTTGGCCCCGCGCATGATTGCGCGACGGGGCTGCACAATGCGCTGGCCAGGGTGTTCCGCAGCGCCTCGGCCGAGGAACGCCTCGGCGTCTTGCGCGCCCATCCCGATCTTGCGGGCAAGCTGGCGGCGGCCAAACGGCTGACCGCGGAAAGTACCGCCGAACAGGCCAGCGCCGCGCTTGATTCCTTGACCGACGCCGAGCGCGCCGCCTTCCAGCGGCTGAATGCCGATTATGTTGCCAAGCACGGCTTTCCCTTCATCATCGCGGTGCGCGACAACTCCAAGGACAACATCCTTGCCGCCTTCCACACCCGCATCGGCAATGACACCGAAACCGAATTCGCCACCGCCTGCGCGCAGGTCGAACGCATCGCCGAACTGCGCCTGAAGGATCAACTGCCATGACGCAAAAGCATCCCGGCTATTACGCCCCCAAAGGCGGCCTGCCACCGCAAACCGCGCTGATGACCGGGCGGGCTGTGTTCACCAACGCTTATGCCGTCATCCCCAAGGGCTGCTTTTCCGACATCGTCACCAGCCATCTGCCGGGCTGGACCGGCACGCGGCTCTGGCTCATCGCGCGCCCCATGTCGGGCTTTGCGGAAACCTTCAGCCAATATGTGATGGAGGTGCAGCCCGGCCATGGCTCCGACGCCCCCGATCCCGACACAGGCGTCGAGCACTGGCTTTTCTTCACCGAAGGGCTGGCAACCCTCACCATCGACAGCACCGGCCATGAACTCGACGCCGGCGGCTATGCCTATATCCCGGCGGGCAGCCGCTGGACCCTTCTGGCCGAAGGGGCCGCTCCCGCCCGCTTTCACTGGCTGCGCAAGCTTTACGAACCTGCACCTGGCCTGGCCCAACCCAACTCCCTTGTCACCAACGAACGCAACGTGCCGATCCGCTGGATGCCCGACACCGCCGAGCGCTGGGGCACCACCCGCTTTGTCGAACCCGACAACCTCAGCCACGACGCCCATGTCAACATCGTCACCTTTGAACCTGGCGGCGTGATCCCGTTTGAGGAAACCCATGTCATGGAACACGGGCTTTACGTGCTGGAAGGCAAGGCGGTTTACAAACTCAACCAAGACTGGGTCGAGGTTGAGGCGGGTGACTTCATGTGGCTGCGCGCCTACTGCCCGCAGGCCTGCTACGCCGCAGGGCCGGGCCGCTTTCGCTATCTGCTCTACAAAGACGTCAACCGCCACGCCACCCTGCGCGGCCCCGGCGCATTCCGTCCCACCCTTTGAAGTCCTCATGCCTTCAATGCGGTAAAAATATCCCACGGGGAGCGCGAGGGGTGTGAAACCCCT
>JBILYK010000035.1:0-34339 GCA_044377735.1 Paracoccaceae bacterium
AACGCGATACGCAACAGTCCCGACGGCTTGCCTGTCTTGGATCGCATCCAATCTGAAACAGATTGAATGCGATCCGCTCTAGGCAATGGCAGAGGCCGACGCGGTAAGGTTCGCCCCGCGCCGTGAACCGCAGGGCGCCGCAGAGGCAGCCGGCCATTTCAACTCTGCTCATCCGTACCCCGCCAAACTTATCTCAGGTTGACGTGAAACCAGACGCCCCAACGGCCTTCACTGCCCCTTACGCTCAACCCATGTCTTGCACATCCGGTCATACCGCATCTGACCGCGCCAGCGGATCATAGCCCAGTCATAATACCACAAAACAGCAACCAAGATCGCAACGCCGAGACTTACCCAGAGTGCCGGTGGAAATGCCAAAATGCCGCTGTCGAGCAAATGGAGCATGGATATCAAAGTTGGGGCTAAATCACCCCGATTTGTTGCAGACCACCCCACCATCCATGCCACCATGCCAAGCGACACGATCACCCATGGCAGACAGCGCAGCGCTTCACGAATGCAGCGCCGCCGATAGGTCATTGCCCCCAGCCCTGCCACACGCAGCCCCAAGATTGCCTTGCCTGGCGAAGCACCCGTTTTGATCCCGACGTAGCTCCAAACAAAAATCAGCACCGTCAAAACAGCCCAATCAAGAGGCCAAAGGGGAACAACCCGTTTTTCATCTGCCGACAGCACAAAGCTGAGGGACTTGTGTCGTGTGATTGCCCCCGCGGATGAAACATCAAACACGACGGAAATGACCCTATGTTCAAGCAATCCAAAACTGGACACCCGACACACACCGATGGCCGCGATCCGTTCTGGCGCAATTGCCTGATGGATCTGAATAAGGGTCTCGGGCGCAAGGTCAATGTCCGGCCCGCAGCTGCGAAGTTCCAAACCTAGCGGTTCAAAAGCCACGTCTCCGCGTGAAAGGCCATGCGCCGCGAGCACGACAAAAAGGCTTGCAAGGGCATAGTCGATAAGGGCAGCGGCAAGTCGCCGCCAGAAAAACCGGGGTCGGATAGGCTCATCTGACATTAACTTACTTATCCAAAATCACACAATATTATGACAAGCCTAAGTGCTGCCGCACTGAGGTGTCAAGGCTGGCCGCCGGGCGGCAAAGCCAGAACGGTCACGTCACACATCCTCGACCAAAACCACGCCCTGCATCGCCTTGATCGCGCCCCGGACTTGCGGGGTGACCGGATAGGCGGTGGGCAGCGTGACATCGATCTCACGGCCCTGTTCGTCGGGCAGGCAGAGCGTTACTTCAGCGCGGGTGCGGCCTTCGAGCTTTTCCAAAAGCCCCGCCAACGAGGCCACGGCCTCGGCCCGGTTCAGGTGGATGCGGATCGCCTGCGCGCCGGCCTGATCGGCGACCTGATCGATGGGGGTAACGCCATTGGCCAGAAGTTTCACCCCGTCGCCGTCAGGGTCCACCTTGACCGTCAGCACGACGTTGCGGCCCGGTTCCAGATAATCGCGCGCGGCTTCCAGCACGTCGGAGAACACCGTGACCTCGTAAAGCCCGGTTGGATCGGAAAGCTGCACAAAGGCAAAGCGGTTGCCCTTGGCGGATTTGCGTTCCTGTTTTGAGGCGACCGATCCGGCCAGTTTGCCCACGAAGGGCCCGTTGGCGGCGCGGGCGATGATCTCGGTCAGGGTCTTTACATCCTTGCGTTTGAGCGCTGACATATAGTCGTCCAAGGGATGGCCCGAGAGGTAGAAGCCCACCGCCTGATGTTCATGCCCCAGCCGTTCGACAGGCAGCCAGTCATCGCGGAAGGGCAGGCGCGGTTCGGGGATGTCGGAGCCACTATCGCCAAACAGGCTGACCTGGTTTGATGCCTTTGCCTCATGGATCGCGGCGGAATAGGCGACCAGACTGTCCAGCGCTTCGAACACGCGGGCGCGGTTGGGTTCCATCTGGTCAAAGGCCCCTGCGCGGGCCAGCATTTCCAAGGGGCGCTTGCCGACGCGCTTAAGGTCCACCCGGCGGACAAAGTCGAAGAGCGTGGCGAAGGGCTTATCAGCCCGAGCCGCGACGATGAGACCCATCGCATCGACACCGACGTTTTTCAGCGCGCCCAGCGCGTAGACCAGCGCCTGATCCTTGACCGCAAAGGTCGCAGCCGAGGCGTTGACGCAAGGCGCGACCACCTTGATGCCCATCTTGTCGAGTTCACGCTTATAAACCGCCAGCTTGTCGGTCAGATGAATATCGCAATTCATCACGCCGGACATGAATTCCACCGGGTGATTGGCCTTGAGCCAGCCGGTTTGATAGCTGACCACCGCATAGGCGGCGGCGTGGGATTTGTTGAAGCCGTAGTTGGCGAACTTTTCCAGAAGGTCGAACACCTCGCCAGATTTCTTGGCGTCGATGTTGTGGGTGACCTTGCAGCCGTCGATGAATTTGGGCCGTTCCTTGGCCATTTCTTCGGCAATCTTTTTGCCCATCGCGCGGCGCAACAGGTCGGCCCCGCCAAGCGAGTAGCCGCCCATGACCTGCGCGATCTGCATCACCTGTTCTTGGTAGACGATGATGCCTTGGGTTTCAGAAAGGATATGGTCAATCGTCGGGTGGATGGATTCCAGCGGTTTCAGCCCGTGCTTGACCTCGCAATAGGTCGGGATGTTTTCCATAGGGCCGGGGCGATAAAGCGCCACGAGCGCCACGATATCTTCGATGCAGGTGGGTTTCATGCGCCGAAGCGCGTCCATCATGCCGGAGGATTCCACCTGAAACACCGCGACGGTTTTGGCGGCGGCATAAAGATCATAGGTCGCCTTGTCGTCCAAGGGGATATGGCCGATGTCATTTTCGGCGCCTGTCGGCGGATCATACAGCCGCCGCCCATCGGGGGCCTCATGCAGGGCGCGGCCAGAGGCGCGGATCTGCTGGATGGCATTTTGAATGACGGTCAGGGTTTTCAGACCCAGAAAGTCGAACTTCACCAGCCCCGCCGCTTCGACCCATTTCATGTTGAACTGGGTGGCGGGCATGTCCGAGCGGGGGTCTTGGTAAAGCGGCACCAATTCGTCCAAGGGACGATCCCCGATCACCACGCCCGCGGCATGGGTGGAGGCGTTGCGGTAGAGCCCTTCGATTTCCTGCGCATAGGTCAGAAGGCGGCCCACCACCTCTTCCTTGGCAGCCTCGCGCAGGCGCGGCTCATCCGCGAGGGCCTTGGTGATGGAAACGGGTTTCACCCCTTCAACCGGGATCATCTTGGACAGGCGGTCCACCTGGCCGTAGGACATTTGCAAGACGCGCCCCACATCGCGCACGGCGGCCTTGGACAGAAGCGCGCCGAAGGTGATGATCTGGGCCACCTTGTCGCGGCCATATTTGCCTTGGACGTATTGGATCACCTCTTCGCGGCGGTCCATGCAAAAGTCGATGTCGAAGTCGGGCATCGAGACGCGTTCAGGGTTGAGGAAGCGCTCAAACAGCAGGGCATAGCGCAGGGGGTCCAGATCGGTGATGGTCAGCGCATAGGCAACGAGTGACCCTGCCCCCGACCCCCGCCCCGGCCCCACCGGGATATCATGCTGCTTGGCCCATTTGATGAAATCGGCCACGATCAGGAAATAGCCGGGAAAGCCCATCTTTTCGATGATGTCGACCTCAAAGGTCAGGCGGGCGATGTATTCTTCGCGCGGGGCGGCAAGGGGGATCACGGCCAGCCGCCGCTCCAACCCTTCAAACGCCTGACGGCGCAGCTCCTCCACCTCATCATCGGCAAACTTCGGCAGGATCGGCGCGCGTTTGTAGGCCATGAAGGCGCAGCGCCGGGCGATTTCCACCGTGTTCTCCAAAGCCTCGGGCAGATCGGCGAAGAGGGTCGCCATCTCGGCTTCGGTCTTGAAATAGTGCTGCGGGGTCAGGCGGCGGCGCGGTTCTTGCTGGTCAACATAGGCGCCCTCGGCAATGCAGATCAGCGCGTCATGCGCCTCATACATCGCGGCTTTGGGGAAGTAGACGTCATTGGTGGCGACCAGGGGCAGACCCATCTCATAGGCAAATTCGATATGCCCGCGTTCGGACCGCGCTTCGGCCTCGGGCAGACGGCCGCCTTCACCGGGATGGCGCTGCAATTCGACATAAAGCCGCTGCGGATAGATCGCCGCCAACCGCTGCAAGACCACCCGCGCCTTGGCCCCCTGCCCGGTGGCCAGCAAACGGCCCACCGGCCCATCCGGCCCGCCGGTAAGGCAGATCAGCCCCTCGGCATGGGTTGCCAATTCGTCAAGCGTCACCTGCGGCAACTGCCCGCCCTTGCCCAGATAGAGGCAAGAGTTCAGCTTCATCAGGTTCATATACCCCGGCTCGGACTGCGCCAGAAGAACCAGCGGCGCGGGCGCACGGGGTTTTTCGCCGGGCTGGGCGGGGTCATGGGCAAGGCTGATCTGACAGCCCATGATCGGCTGCAGCCCCGCCTCCTTGGCCAGCACCGAAAATTCCAACGCGGCAAACATGTTGTTGGTGTCGGTCACCGCCACGGCCGGCATCTCGGCCTTGACGCACAGCTTGACCAAGGCCTTGACCGGAACTGCGCCTTCCAGAAGGGAATGCTCGGTATGAACGCGCAGATGGATGAATCGCGGGGCTGTCATGGCGGCCAGCCTAGCGAAGCGGCGGCGGCGGCGAAAGGCCCGGCAGTGGGCCTGCGCCGAATGAGATGGCATTTGATGGTCAAACCAGAAGCTGCTTTCGCCAATTCACGAAAGTTAGCGCTTGCCAGAATCTGCGGTCCCGGGCTTCATGGCGGTTCAGAAAAAGGCAAAATGCCATCAGGCGCGTGATCCGCTTTACGCCGCATCGGGCGGACGCGCAAAATGCCTGAACCGGGGAGAAGGCGGCGGGTTAGACCATGTCAGAGATCGCGTTTCTGTTGAACGGAACGCCGGTCCGCGTTGTGCCGCAGGCGCCGACGCAGACGCTTTTGGACTATTTGCGCGACACCAAAGGGCTCTGCGGCACCAAAGAGGGCTGCAATGAGGGCGATTGCGGCGCCTGCACGGTGATGGTGACCGATGAGAGCGGCGCCTGCGCGCTGAACGCCTGCATCCTGTTTTTGCCGCAACTGGATGGCAAAGCCGTCCGCACAGTCGAGGGGCTCTGTGGCCCCAAAGGCGAACATCACCCGGTGCAAACCGCCATGGTCGCCCATCACGGCAGCCAATGCGGGTTTTGCACGCCGGGCTTTTGCGTCTCGATGGCGGTGGGCCAGCTTCAGGGCCGCCAAGACCATGACACGGTGCTTGCCGGCAACCTGTGCCGCTGCACAGGCTACGCCCCGATCATCCGCGCCGCCCAAGCCGCTGAGACCGCCCCGGTGCCGGACTGGATGCACACCGATGCCTTCAACGTGGTGCAAATATCCTCGGGGGCCCGGGGGCAGACGGCCCCCGGACATCTCAGCCCGCGCGACCTTGACGCGTTTGCCAATTGGTATGCCGCCAACCCCGATGCCACCTTGATCGCCGGGGCCACCGATGTGGGCCTGTGGGTCACCAAAGAGCTGCGCGATTTGCCCAAACCCACCTTCCTTGGCCAGCTTGCCGAGCTGACGCGCATCGACCGGCAGGGCGAGACCTTGCGGATCGGCGCAGGCGTGACGATTGAGGCTTTGTTGCAGGCGATGATCCCCCTGCACCCGTCCTTTGCCGAAATGCTGCGCCGCTATGCCAGCCTGCAGGTTCGCAACGCGGCCACGATCGGCGGCAATATCGCCAATGGCTCGCCCATCGGCGATGGCCCGCCGCCCCTGATCGCCATGGGGGCGACCTTGCATCTGCGCCGGGGGGCGGTGCGGCGTGACTTGGCGTTGGAGGATTTCTTCCTCGACTACCGCCGCCAAGACCGCCAGCCGGGCGAGTTTGTCGAGGCGGTTTCCATCCCCACCAGCGCCCCGGCGCTGCGGGTCTACAAACTGTCGAAAAGGTTCGATCAAGACATCTCTGCCGTCTGTGGGGCCTTCAATGTGACCATTGAGGCAGGATATGTGACAAAAGCCCGCATCGCCTTTGGCGGCATGGCGGGCACGCCCAAGCGGGCGCGCGCGGTTGAGGCGGCGCTGATCGGCCAGCCGTGGGGCGAGGCCGCGCTGGCCGCCGCGCGCGACGCAATGGCGGCCGATTACCAGCCGATGACGGATATGCGCGCCTCGGCCGACTATCGCCTGATCACCGCGCAGAACATGTTGACGCGCTATGCCCATGACCTTGCCGGAACCCCGGTCTCGGTCTTGGAGGTGCAGCCATGAGCATGGGAAAATCGCTGCCGCATGATTCCGCGCCTTTGCATGTGACGGGGGCGGCCCGCTATGCCGATGACGTGCCCCTGCCTGCGGGGGCCTTGCATCTGGCCTTTGGTCTGTCGAGTTGCGCCCATGGCGTGATCACGTCGATGGACCTTGCGGCGGTGCGCGCCGCGCCCGGTGTGGTGGCGGTGTTTTCGGCGGAGGATTGGCCAGAGATGCCCGACTGCTCACCCTCGGTACAGGATGAGCCTTTGTTGGCCACGGGCCGGGTGCATTACATCGGCCAGCCGATTTTCCTTGTCGTGGCCGACAGCCATTTGGCCGCGAGGAAGGCCGCACGGCTGGGCCGTGTGGCCTATGACGAGCTGCCCGCGCTTTTGACGGTGGATCAGGCGCTGGCCGCCAATTCCCGCTTTGAGCAAGGCCCTGTGGTCTGGACCAAGGGCGACGCCGCCCATGCCATCGCCCGCGCGCCGCAGGTGACCGAGGGCAGCTTTGAGGTGGGTGGGCAAGAGCATTTCTATCTCGAAGGTCAGGTCGCCTTTGCCCTGCCGGGCGATGATGGGGGGGTGTCGATTGTCTCCTCGACCCAGCATCCGACCGAGATTCAGCATAAAGTGGCCCATGCGCTGCATCTGCCGATGTCGGCGGTGCGGGTGGAGACGCGGCGGATGGGCGGCGGCTTTGGCGGCAAGGAATCCCAAGGCAACGCTTTGGCCATCGCCTGCGCCCTAGCGGCGCAGGCCACGGGGCGCGCCTGCAAGATGCGCTATGACCGCGACGATGACATGATGATCACCGGCAAGCGGCATGATCTGCGGATCAGGTATCGCGTGGGTCATGACGCCGAGGGGCGGATCCTGGGGGTGGAGTTCACGCATCTGTTCCGCTGTGGCTGGTCTCAGGATCTGTCCTTGCCGGTGGCTGACCGCGCCATGTTGCATGCCGACAATTGCTATCACCTGACCGATATCCGCATCGAAAGCCACCGCCTGCGCACCAACACCCAAAGCGCCACTGCCTACCGCGGCTTTGGTGGCCCGCAGGGCATGGTGGGGATCGAGCGTGTGCTGGATCACGTCGCCCATGTGGTGGGGCGCGAGCCTTTGGATGTGCGGCTTTTGAACTTTTACCACTCTAACGGTGTGGGCGGGCCGGGGACGGGACAGCGCTATGGCGCGGCGCATTCGCCGATGAATGCGCAACCCCAGACCACGCCTTACCATATGGAGGTCGAGGATTTCATTGGCCACGAGCTGGTGGCAGAGTTGGAAAAAACCAGCCAATACCGCGCCCGCAAGGCCGAGATTGCTGTGTGGAATAGCAAAAACCCGATCTTGAAGCGCGGGATTGCGCTGACGCCGGTGAAGTTCGGGATTTCCTTTACGCTGACATGGCTGAACCAGGCCGGGGCCTTGGTGCATGTCTATCAGGATGGCTCGGTCATCCTGAACCATGGCGGCACCGAGATGGGGCAGGGTCTGAACCAGAAGGTGGCACAGGTGGCCGCCGATGTGTTCGGGCTGGAGAGTGCTGATGTGAAGATCACCGCGACCGATACGTCGAAGGTGCCGAATACCTCGGCCACGGCGGCCTCGTCCGGGTCGGACCTGAACGGGATGGCGACACGCGCGGCCTGCGAGACGATCAAGGCGCGGATGGCGGCGTTCATCGCCGACAAGCATGGGGTGTCGGTCGGGTCGGTCAGGTTTGCGAACGGTCAGGTGCGGGTGGCGGGCGAGAGCTATGGCTTTGCCCAAGTGGCCGCCTGGGCCTATCAGGCGCGCATTTCGCTGTCGTCCACCGGCTATTACGCCACACCAAAAATCACCTGGGACCGGGCCAAGGGCAAGGGGCGGCCGTTCCTGTACTTCGCCTATGGCGCGGCGGTGACCGAGGTGGTGATTGACATGCTGACCGGGGAAAACCGGATTTTGCGGGCGGATTTGTTGCATGACACCGGCACCAGCCTGAACCCTGATCTGGATATCGGGCAGGTCGAGGGGGCCTATGTGCAGGGCGCGGGGTGGTTGACGACGGAGGAATTGGTGTGGAACGGCAAGGGGATGCTGACCACCCATGCGCCCTCAACTTACAAGATTCCCGCCTGTTCGGACCGCCCCGATGTGTTCAACGTGGCGCTTTGGGACAAGCCCAACCGCGAGGATACGATTGGCAAATCAAAGGCGGTGGGTGAGCCGCCGTTTATGCTGGGCATTTCCGCGCTTTTTGCGCTGTCGGATGCGATTGCGGGTTGTGGGGATGGATCGACCTACGTCGCGCTGGATGCGCCCGCCACGGCAGAACGGGTGCTGATGGCGGTCAGAAGGCAGCAGGGCCATGTTTGATCTGGATGCGCTGCGCAAGGCGGTCAGTCAGCACGGGGCCGTGGCCCGTGTGGTGATTTCCGATGTCAAAGGATCGTCCCCGCGTGAGGTGGGGGCAGCGATGCTGGTCTGGGCGAATGGCCAATCGGGCACCATCGGCGGTGGCGCTTTGGAATGGCAGGCGGCGGCGCGGGCGCGGGCGATGCTGGGCGCGGGCGGCACAAGGCTGGACCATGAGGCGCTGGGCCCGGCGCTGGGTCAGTGCTGCGGTGGGGCGGTGACGCTGTTGACCGAGGTTTATGAGGCGCAAAACCTGCCCGCAGAGGGCGAAGTAATTGCGCGGGCCACCGAGGGCAGCGCCATGCACTTGGCGGTGAAGCGTCTGATTGACCGGGCGCGGGGGCAAGGGGTGATGCCCGGCCCGCAGCTTTTGCAGGGCTGGATGGTGGAACCCGTAGCCCGCCCCACGCGCCAGCTTTGGGTTTGGGGTGCGGGCCATGTGGGCCGCGCGCTGGTGGAGGTGCTGGCCCCCCTGCCCGGCCTTGCGATCACATGGGTCGATACCGCGCCCGAGCGGTTTCCCGAGGCGCTGCCCGACACTGCCCGCGCCTTGCCGGTGCCGGACCCCGGCCTTGCCGTGGCATTGGCCCCCAAGGACGCCGAACATCTGATCCTGACCTACAGCCACGCGCTGGACCTTGATCTGTGCCACCGCCTGCTTGCCCATGGCTTTTCCGCCTGCGGGTTGATCGGATCGGCCACCAAATGGGCGCGGTTTCGGGCGCGGCTGGGGGCCTTGGGACATTTGGCCCCGTCCATCGATCGAATAGATTGCCCGATCGGCAATCCTTCCTTAGGAAAGCATCCGCAGGCCATCGCCATTGGTGTGGCCAGCGCCTTTCTGTCCCGCCGCCCTGACGCCCTGCTGATGGAGACCACTGGAACATGACACGTCCCATCCTTTTGCAGGTCGAGGGCATCACCAAAGCCTATCCCGGCGTGGTGGCCAATTCTGACGTCAGCTTTGCCATTCGCGAAGGTGAGGTGCATTGTCTGTTGGGCGAAAACGGTGCGGGCAAATCGACCATGGTCAAGATGATCTATGGTCTGGTGAAGCCCGACAGCGGCCAGATGACGTGGAAGGGTGCCGCCTATGCCCCCGCCGCCCCGCGCGTGGCGCGGGCCACGGGCGTGGCGATGGTGTTTCAGCATTTCAGCCTGTTTGAGGCGCTGAGCGTGGCCGAGAACGTGGCGCTTGGCATGGAAAATCCGCCGCCGATGAAAGAACTGGCGGCGCGGATCAAATCGGTGTCGGAGGATTACGGCCTGCCCTTGGACCCTGCGCGGATGGTGGGCGATCTGTCAGCGGGCGAACGTCAGCGGGTGGAGATCATTCGCTGCCTTTTGCAGGACCCGAAACTGTTGATCATGGACGAGCCGACGAGCGTGCTGACGCCGCAAGAGGTGGAGATCCTGTTCAAGACCCTGCGCCAGTTGGCGGCGGAGGGCACGGCGATCTTGTATATCAGCCACAAGCTGGAAGAGATCCGCGCGCTGTGTGATGCCGCGACGATCTTGCGGCGCGGCAAGGTGGTGGGCACGGCGGACCCCAAGGCTTCGACCGCGCGGGAATTGGCCGAGATGATGGTGGGCGCGACGCTGACCCCGCCGGAACGCCCTGCGCCCAAGGATTGGGGTGGCGATCATGCGGCGCTGGAGGTGCGCGGGCTGTCGGCCCCCTCGCCCATTCCCTTTGGCACGAGCCTGAAGGATGTGACCTTTACCGTGAAGCGCGGTGAGATTTTGGGCATCGCCGGGGTGGCGGGCAATGGGCAGGATGAATTGCTGTTGGCCCTGTCGGGCGAGATCAAATCTGGCGCGGGCCAGATCAGCGCAACCGGCGTGGCCGTAGGCAGCATGGGCCCGTCCGAGCGGCGCCAGATTGGGTTTGTCATGGCGCCCGAGGATCGTTTGGGCCATGCGGCGGCACCTGACATGTCTTTGGTCGAAAACGCGTTTTTGACAGGCGGTGTCCGCAAGGGGCTGGTGAAGAACGGCTTTGTCGATTGGGATGCGGCCCGCGGCTTTGCCGATGAGATCATCCAGACCTATGACGTGCGCACCCCCGGCAGCCATGTGGCGGCGCGGGCGCTGTCGGGTGGCAATTTGCAGAAATTCGTCATCGGGCGCGAGTTGATGCAAGACCCCGATGTGATTGTGATCAACCAGCCGACATGGGGCGTCGATGCGGCCGCCGCAGCAGCCATCCGGCAGGCCATTCTGGACCGTGCGGCCGAAGGGGCTGCTGTGGTGGTCATCAGCCAAGACCTTGATGAGCTGTTGGAAATCGCTGACAGCTTTGCCGTTCTGAATGAGGGGCGGCTGACACCGCCGCGCCCGGTCAAGGGCCTGACAATCGATCAGATCGGCCTGATGATGGGTGGCGCACACGGCATGGAGACTGCACATGTTCCGGCTTGAAAAGCGACCCAACCCGTCGAAGCTTTGGCTTTATGGCACGCCCGTGGTGGCTGTTGTGCTGACGATGTTCTTTGGCGGTTTGCTCTTTGCCTTTATGGGCACCAACCCCTTTGCCGTGATCCGCACCATCTTTTGGGACCCGATCTTTGGCGAGTTTGCCTTTTACTTGCGCGGGCAACTCTTGGTCAAAGCCGGGCCTTTGATCCTGATCGCCATCGGTCTGGCCTTGGGGTTCAAGGCGGGCATCTGGAATATCGGGGCCGAGGGCCAATACATCATGGGTGCCATTTGTGGTGCGGCGGTGGGTCTTGCGGTCTATCCCACTGAATCGCGGTGGATTTTTCCAGCGATGGTGTTGGCGGGGGCTTTTGGCGGCTGGGCTTGGGCGATGATCCCGGCCATTTTGAAAACCCGCTTCAACACCAATGAAATCCTTGTTTCCTTGATGCTGGTCTATGTCGCGCAGACCATTCTGGCCAAGGCGTCAACCGGGTTTTTGAAGAACCCCGAGGGCATGGGCTTTCCGGGCAGCCGCAATTTCTCGACCTATCCGGCGGCAGCGAACCCGGAATGGATTGCCGGATCGGGCCTGCATTGGGGCGGAGCGACGGCGCTGGTGGTGGCGGTCATCGCCTGGGTGTTGCTTGCGCGCCATATCATCGGGTTCCAGATCAAGCTGTCGGGTCAGGCGCCGCGTGCCGCACGCTTTCATGGGGTGAACCCCAACGCGCTGGTGGTCTTGTGCATGGGCATATCGGGCGGGCTGGCGGGGCTGGCGGGCCTTTTTGAGGTGACCGGCCCGGCGGGGCAGATCACCATCGATTTCAACGTGGGCTATGGATTTACCGCCATTATCGTGGCGTTTCTTGGCCGTCTGAACCCCATCGGCATCATCTTTGCGGGCTTTCTGATGGCGCTGACCTATGTGGGCGGTGAGATGGCCTCGACCAATCTGGGCCTGCCCTCGGCGGCCATTCAGGTGTTCCAAGGCATGCTGTTGTTCTTCCTGCTGGGGGTTGATGTGCTGACCAACTACCGCATCCGCACCTTTTTGGGAGGCAAGTGACCATGGGTGGAATTGATCCGGCAATCCTGATTGCCTCGCTCATGGCGGCCTCTGTTCCCATCCTTCTGGCCGCTTTGGGCGAGTTGGTGGTGGAAAAGGCCGGGGTTTTGAACCTTGGGGTGGAAGGCATGATGATCATGGGGGCCATCGTGGGCTTTATGGTCACCATCCACACCGAAAGCCCGGTGTTGGGCTTTGTCTGCGGCGCGCTGGGCGGGGCGGCGATTTCGCTGGTCTTTGCCTTTCTGACGCAGGTTTTGCTGGCCAATCAGGTGGCCACCGGCCTTGCGCTGACGCTGTTTGGCCTTGGGCTGTCGGCGCTGATGGGTCAGGGTTACAATGGGCTGAAGCCGGTGCAAACGGGCGTGGTGCCGCTGGGCCCCTTGGCCGATATTCCGTTCTTTGGCCGCGTGCTGTTCAGCCATGATTGGATCGTCTATTTCTCGATCTTCATGACGGCGGCCATCTGGTATGTGCTCAAAGCCACCCGGCTGGGCCTGATCATCCGCGCGGTGGGCGAAAGCCATGAGGCGGCCCATGCGTTGGGCTATAAGGTCAACCGCATTCGTCTGGGCGCCATCATGTTCGGCGGGGCCATGGCTGGGATGGGTGGGGCCTATCTCAGCCTTGTGCGCGTGCCGCAGTGGGTGGATGGAATCACCTCTGGGGCGGGCTGGATTGCCTTGGCCATTGTGGTTTTCGCCAGCTGGAAGCCGTGGCGGGCGTTAATCGGCGCTTATCTTTTTGGCGGCATTACAGTTTTGCAGTTGAACCTGCAGGCGGCAGGCAGCTGGATTCCGGTCGAGTACTTGTCCATGTCGCCCTATCTGATAACCATTGTGGTATTGGTCATCATGTCATCGGGCAAGGGTAAGGCGTCGCTGAACGCCCCTGCCGCTTTGGGACAGAATTTCCACGCCTCGCGCTGAGGCAGATTATCAACCGGGGCCGGGATGCGGCCCCATCCACGGGGAGAGACTGAATGTTGAGAAGAACCCTTTTGGCCACCGCCGCTGTCGGCTTTGGCCTGATGACGGCAGGGTCGGCCATGGCTGCAGGGATGGACAAGGTGAAAGCCTGCTTCATCTACATTGGCCCCATCGGCGATGGCGGCTGGACCTTCCAGCACCATGAAGGTGCTTTGGCCGTGCAGGCGGCTTACGGCGACAAGGTTGAGATCCAGTATCAGGAAAACGTGCCGGAAAGCGCCGATTCTGAGCGTGTTCTGACGCAGATGGCCCTTGGCGGTTGCAACATCATCTTCACCACCTCGTTTGGCTATATGGACCCGACCAACGCAGTCGCCGCCAAATTCCCGGATGTGAAATTCGAGCACGCCACCGGCTACAAGCGCGATCACGCCAACGTGTCGACCTATAACGCGCGCTTCTACGAAGGCCGCGCCGTTCAGGGCCATATTGCGGGCAAGATGACCAAGTCGAACAAGATCGGCTACATCGGGTCTTATCCGATCCCGGAAGTTGTATCGGGCATCAACAGCTATTTCCTGCATGCCAAGAAGGCCAATCCGAACGTCGAGCTGTCGGTCGTCTGGGCCTACACCTGGTTTGACCCTGCGAAAGAAGCTGACGCTGCCAAGGCGCTGATCGATCAGGGCGTGGACGTTATTGCCTCGCACACCGACTCTACCGCACCGCTGGCTGAAGCTGCCAAGACCGAGAACGTGATCGGTTTCGGTCAGGCCTCGGACATGGCCGCCTATAAGGACGGCCCGCGCGTGTCGTCGATCATCGACAACTGGGCGCCCTATTATGTCAAGCGCGTTGGCCAGATGCTGGACGGCACCTACGCCCAGACCGACAGCTGGGAAGGCATTGCCGCTGGCGAAGTGGAAATCGGGGAAATCACCGACCGGGTTCCGGCTGACGTGAAGGCCGAAGCCGAAGCCATGCGTGACGCGATCGCGGCAGGCACCTACCACCCCTTCACCGGCCCGATCAACAAGCAAGACGGCTCGGCTTGGCTGGCCGAAGGTGCAACTGCACCGGATGGCGACATTCTGGGCATGGCCTTCTACGTTGAAGGCATCACCGGCGACATCCCGAAGTGATCGCTTGAAATTGTCGGAAAAGGCCCGCTCTGGCGGGCCTTTTTCCATTGCGCGCCTCCTCGGGCGCGTTCCGCTTCTCGTCGCCATCCCCAACGACGAGCGTCGAAGACGACGAGGCGTGTCGCGCCAAGACTTGCGCACCCGCCTTTGGCTGGGCATGGTTGCGCCATGACACACCCCCTTGCCTTTGGGGCCATGCAATGCGGTGGCCGCGCCGATGCCGCCCAATCGATGGCCATGTTCCACGCCTGCCATGCGGCGGGCTTGCGCCATTTCGACACCGCCTGGATTTACACCGATGGGGCGTCCGAGACGCTGTTGGGGCAGTTCGCGCGGGACCATGACATTCTGATTGCCACCAAGGTTGGCTATTCGGGGGGCGCGGGCCGCGCCAATCTGACGGCGCAGTTTGACACCAGCCGCAAGCGGTTGGGGCGCGATGGGGTGGATCTTTTGTACCTGCATCGCTTTGACCCTGACACCCCGCTGGTTGAGACGCTGACGGTCTTTGCCGAGTGGCAATCGCGCGGGCTGATCGCCCGCATTGGCCTGTCGAACTTTGCGGCGTGGCAGGTGATGAAGGCGCAAGCCGTGGCGGCAGCACTGGGCACGCGGATTGATGCCATTCAGCCGATGTATTCCCTTGTGAAACGCCAGGCTGAGGTGGAGCTTTTGCCGATGGCCGCCGATCAGGGGATCATCGCCTATACCTATTCGCCCTTGGGCGGGGGGCTTTTGACCGGAAAATACGCGGCAGGTGGCGCGGGTCGGCTGACCGAGGACAGCCGCTATGCCGCCCGCTATGGCCGGGGTGAGATGGCGGTGGCGGCTGCGGGGCTGGCGCGGCTGGCGGTTGAATTGGGAACGCATCCGGCCACGCTGGCCGTGGCTTGGGCAAAGCGCCACCCCGCACACCCGGTTCCCCTGATTTCTGCGCGTGAGATCGGCCAGCTTGTCCCCTCGCTTGCTGCGGCTGATTATCCTATGACGACGGAAATTCATGCCCGGATTGCGGCACTTTACCCCGCGCCGCCCCCGGCGACGGACCGAACGGAAGAAGCATGACCGATTTTGTGATCATCGGCGGCGGCATCGCCGGGATTTCCGCCGCTGCGCGCCTGTCGCATCTGGGCCGCGTCACTGTGTTGGAGGCTGAGCCGCATCTGGCGCATCATGCCTCGGGGCGCTCGGCCGCGTTGTATGAACCGAACTATGGGTTAAAGCCGGTTGTCGGCCTGTCGGTGGCATCCGGGGATTATTTTCGGTCGCAGGACAAGGTGTTGTCCAAGCGCGGGCTGATGATTCTGGCGCGGGCGGGTGAGACGGCGAAGCTGCGGCAAGAGGCGGTTGATATGGATCTCGATCCGATCAGCATGGACGAGGCCCGCGCGATGGTGCCGATCCTGAATGACAGCATTGTTGAGGCGGCTTTTGGCGACCATGCCTGGGATATAGACACGGATCTGTTGTTGCAAAACTTCGCCCGCGAGGCGCGCGGAAATGGGGCCGAGATTGTCACCAATGCCCGCGTGACGGGCGTGGCCAAGACCGCCAATGGCTGGGCCGTGACCACGGGCGTCGGGGTGTATGAGGGGCGGGTTTTGGTCAATGCAGCCGGGGCTTGGGTTGACCAGATTGCCACGATGGCCGGGGTGCAGCCCTTGGGCTTTCAGCCCTATCGGCGATCAATGGCGCGCATCCCGGCCCCCGGTGGGCATGACATCTCACACTGGCCCATGATGTTTGGCGTGGGCGAGTTGTGGTATGCCAAGCCGGATGCCGGGGCGCTGATCGTATCGCCTGCCGAAGAGCATCCGATGGAGCCGCATGACGCTTGGGCCGATGACATGGTGCTGGCCGAGGGGCTGGCGCGGTATGAGGAATTTGTCACCGAACCCGTGACGCGGCTGATTTCCAACTGGGCGGGTCTGCGGACGTTTTCACCGGATCGGTCGCTGGTCATCGGGCATGACGTGCGCGAACCGTCGTTCTTCTGGCTGGCGGGGCAAGGCGGTTACGGATTTCAATCCTGCCCTGCCGCCAGCCAATTGGCGGCCGATCTGATCGGCGGGCGGCCATCGCCCCTGTCGGGCGCGCTGATTGACAGCCTGTCGCCAAACCGCTTTGCATGACACTGAAACTGTCTGATACTGAGGATCATACTGGGGCTGATGCTGGGGCCGATACCGGGGTTGATACTGGGGCTGAGGTCATGGCGGATGGGCAGCGCATGGGGCTGTTGGCCGCGCGCGATTCTGCGCCGATTTTGAGCAGGATGGGAAAATGAAACAAGGTGTTTTCCTCGCCCTTTTTCTTGCGCTGGCCGCTTGTGGCACACCGCGCGCGCCAGACCAACCCGCCGCCGACGCCCCGCCGGTAGAGGTGACATGGCCCAACTTTTCCGACAATGATCCCCACCCTTGGGCGGGCCAAGACCCCGCGCGTCATCCGGTGCATGGGGTGGATGTGTCGCGGTTCCAGACCTCGGTCGATTGGAAGGTGGCGCGGGCCAATGGGGTGAACTTTGCCTTTATCAAGGCCACTGAGGGCGGGGATCTTCTGGACCCGATGTTCAAGGACCATTGGCGTGGCGCGGGACGGGCCGGGGTAAAGCGCGGGGCTTATCATTTCTATTACCACTGCCGCGTGCCGGAAGAGCAGGCGCGCTGGTTCTTCCGCCATGTGCCGCGCGTGGCGGGCAGTTTGCCGCCGGTCTTGGACATGGAATGGACGCCCACCTCGCCCACCTGCACCGTTCGGCGCGAGGCGTCGGTGATCCGCCGCGATGCGGCCAAGATCGTGGCGCTGATGACCGACCACTATGGCACCGCGCCGATCCTTTATACCACGGTGGATTTCTATGAAGACAATGAGATGTGGCGGCTGCCGGGCGTGGATTTCTGGCTGCGGTCAGTCGCGGCACACCCGTCGGACCGCTATCCGGGCCAGCATTGGCGGTTCTGGCAGTATACCTCAACCGGCCTTGTGCCGGGGATGAAGGGCGAGATCGACATCAACGCCTTTGACGGCAGCCGCGAGGATTGGGCCAACTGGCTGGCGCGGCGGGTGGTGCCTTAGGGGTTGGGCAAAAGGCCACCCAAAGGGGTGGCCCAATTTTCTTCGAAGAAAATTGCCAAAAATCTTTGAAGATTTTTGGCGCTCGCCTTACCCGTCGATGCGGATGCGGGCGTTCGTCGGGTCAAACGGGCTGTCCTCGACCACCACCGCATCCCATTCTTGACGCAGCATCTTGACCTTGAGCTTGGTGCCCGGCACGGCCAGTTCGGGGCGGACATAGCCCATGCCGATCTGCTTGCCAAAGGCCACCGAATAGCCGCCCGAGGTCAGACGACCGACCTTTTCGCCGTTCAACAAAAGCGCCTCTTTGCCCCACGGATCGGCGTCCGATGGGCCGTCGATCAGCAGCGTGCAGCATTTGGAGCGGATGCCGGTTTCGACCATCTTGGCCTTGCCGTTGAAGTCCTTGGACAGATCGACAAAGCGCGGCAAATCGGCCTCAAGTGGCGTCGCGTCGCGGCCCAGCTCGTTGCCGAAGGCGCGATAGGATTTTTCCTGCCGCAGCCAGTTTTGCGCCCGTGCGCCGACGCCCTTCAGCCCGTGCTTTTCGCCCACCGACCAGATCAGGTCCCACAGATAGCGGCCAAATTCGATCGGGTAGTGGAGTTCCCAGCCAAGTTCCCCCGTATAGGCCACACGCACCGCGCGGACCGGGCACATGCCAAGTTCGATGTCGCGGTACGAAAGCCACGGGAAGCGCTTGTTCGACAGAACGGTCGCCGGATCGGCGTCTTTCACGATGCCATTGAGGAGGGCGCGGGCATTCGGGCCGGCCAGCGCGTAGACGCCCCACTGGGTGGTGATGTCATGGATGTCGATATGGCCGCCGCCTGCTGCCATGAAGTCCTCGGCCGATTTCATCAGGAAATCAGCGTCATAGGCTGTCCATGCACCGGCGGAGATGAGGTAATACTCATGCTCTTTCAGCCGCACGATGGTGTATTCGGTGCGGGTGGTGCCGTGGCTGGTCAGCGCATAGGTCAGGTTGATGCGGCCCACGTTGGGCAGTTTGTTGCAGGTGAAGTGGTCAAGGAAGGCGGTCGCGCCGGGGCCGCGCACAAGGTGCTTGGTGAAGGCGGCGGCGTCGATGATGCCGACGGTGTTGCGCACGGCTTTCGCCTCTTCGACGGCATAGGGCCACCACGCGCCACGGCGGAAAGACCGGCTGTCATGGTCGAAATTGGCGGGCGCATCGACGGGCCCATAATAGTTCGGGCGTTCCCAGCCGTTCACTTGCCCCATCTGCGCGCCCATCTTCAACTGACGCTCATAGGCAGGTGCGGTGCGCAGGGGGCGGCAAGCCTCGCGCTCTTCGTCGGGGTGGTGCAGGATGAAGACGTGGTTGTAGCATTCCTCATTCTTGCGCGCGGCGTATTCGGTGGTTATCCAATTGCCGTAGCGCTTTGGGTCGAGTGAGGCCATGTCGATCTCGGCCTCGCCCTCCACCATCAGCTGGGCCAGATAATAACCGGTGCCACCTGCGGCGGTGATGCCGAAGGAGAAGCCTTCCGCGATCCACATGTTGCGCAGGCCCGGAACCGGGCCGACGAGCGGGTTGCCGTCGGGGGTATAGCAGATCGGGCCGTTGAAATCGTCCTTGAGCCCCACGGTTTCCGAGGACGGCAGACGGTGGATCATCGACATGTATTCCGCCTCGATCCGTTCGAGATCCAAGGGGAAGAGATCGGCGCGGAAGCCTTCAGGGACGGCGTATTCGAACCGCGCCGGGGCGCCGTATTCATAGGGGCCCAGGATCCAGCCGCCGCGCTCTTCGCGGACATACCATTTGGCGTCGGCGTCGCGCAGAACCGGGTGTTCGCTGTGGGTCTTGCGGTATTCCTGCAGCATCGGATCGGGTTCGGTTACGATATACTGGTGTTCGACCGGAATCGCCGGGATCTTGATGCCCAGAAGCTTGGCCGTGCGCTGTGCGTGGTTGCCGGTGGCGGTGACGACATGCTCGGCGTGGATGTCATAGGTTTCCTCGGTCGGCACCAGCATGCCGCCCTTGTCCTCCATCCGGGTGACCGAGACGATCCATTCCGACCCGGTCCAGCGATAGCCGTTGACCTGAATCTTGCGTTCAATCGTGGCGCCATGCTGGCGCGCGCCCTTGGCCATGGCTTGGGTCACGTCGGCGGGGTTAATATAGCCGTCCTGCGGGTGGTAAAGCGCGCCGACAAGGTCTTCGGTCCGCACCAAGGGCCAACGCTCTTTGATCTGCGCAGGCGTCAGAAACTCGTGATAGACCCCGGCGGTTTCGGCGACCGACGAATACAGCATGTATTCATCCATACGCTCTTGCCGCTGCGCCATGCGCAGGTTTCCGACCACGGCAAAGCCCGCGTTCAGGCCAGTTTCCGCCTCAAGCCCTTTGTAGAAATCCACCGAGTATTTGTGGATATGGGTCGTGGCGTAGGACATGTTGAACAGGGGCAGAAGGCCCGCCGCATGCCATGTGGAGCCTGCGGTCAGCTCGTCACGTTCGACCAGCATCGTATCCCAACCCGCCTTGGCGAGGTGATAGGCAATGCCGGTGCCAACCGCACCGCCGCCAACGACAAGGGCTTTGACATGGGTTTTCATGGGGAGACTCCGACTGGTCTGAATGGGCGTTTGCCCCTATCTGCCCGAAGTCACAGAAAAAGGGCAAGACGGCCCGACACCTGACGGCCAAAAACGACATGGGGGCCAGAAAGCGGCATTTTCAATGCGGGCAGGTCGTGCGGCCTTGATCGATGGAAAACGAATAGGCGCGTTCGACCTTTGCCACGCGCACGGCATAGGTCACATACCACTCCACCCGCCCGCGGCGCTGGGCGTCGAGATGGTCAACCTTGGCCTTCCAGGCGCGGATCGCGGCCTCGTCGGTCCAATAGGAATTGGTGATGCCAAAGCCATCCGCCCCGCGCGCGCTTTCATGGCCAAGATAGCCGGGCTGAATTTCAGCCATGGCGACCATCTCATCGGCCATTGCGGCGTAGCCGTGGTCGCCTTCGGTGCGTTGGCTGGAGAAGGTGACGACGTAATAGGGCGGTTTGGGCAAGGCGGTGACGGGTTTGGCGGCGACGGGCTTGGCGACGACGGGCATGGCGGGGCTTTCCAAGGGGTGCGAAAAGCTAACGCGCCATTGATGCAGGTTCAACCCCGGCGGATCTGGCCGAAGCCGACGGCAACCGCAAAGATCACCGCCGCTGTGGCGACGATCGAGGGCCCCGCATCGGTGTCTTGCCAAAGCGAGAGTTGCAGCCCGCCAAAGGTCGAAAGACCCCCGATGGCCACCGCCATCACTGCCATCGCCTCGGGCGTGCGGGCCAGCGCGCGGGCGGCGGCGGCGGGGATGATCAGCATGGCGGCAATCAAAAGCGCGCCGACCACCTTCAGAGACACGGCCACGACCACCGCCAGCGCCACCGTCAGCACCAACCGCTCGCGGTCGGGGTTGAGGCCTGCGGCATGGGCGAGTTCTTCGGACAGGGTGGCGGTCAAAAGCGCCTGCCAGCGCCAGATGAGAAGGCCCAGCACCACCGCCGCCCCGCCCCAGATCAGCGCAAGATCGGTGCGCGAAACCACAAGGATATCGCCGAAAAGATAGGCCGAAAGATCGGTCCGCACGCCGGGGACAAAGGAGATTGCCACCAGACCAAAGGCCAGCGCCGAATGGGCGAGGACGCCCAAAGTGGTGTCCATCGCCCAGCCTTTGGCGGCCAGCGTGGAGACGGTCATCGCCATGGCGAGCGAGACGGTCAAGACCCCGACTGTCAGCGGCAGTTGAAAGGCCAGCGCCAAGGCCACGCCAAGGATGGCCGCGTGGCTGGTGGCGTCACCGAAATAGGCCATGCGCCGCCAGACGACGAAACTGCCCAAAGGCCCGGCGGCCAGTGCAACGCCAAGCCCGGCCAGAAGCGCGCGGGTGGTGAAATCATCCAGCATGGGTGTGCTCATGGCGGTGGGGAGGGCTGTGGGGGTGGTCGTGATCGTGGCCATGCCCGTGGTCGTGATCATGTTCATGATCGTGGTCATGCTGGTAAAGCGCCAAGGCCCCCTTGGTGCCAAGGCCAAAAAGCGCGCGATATTCCGGCGCGTCGGACACCACGCGCGGGGGGCCTTCGCAGCAAACATGGCCATTCAGGCAGATCACCCGGTCCGAAGCCGCCATGACCACATGAATATCATGGCTGACCATCAGGACCGCCGCGCCAGTTTCCTGTCGCACCGTCTCGATCAGGCGGTAGAACGCCGCCTCGCCGGGCTGATCCAGACCTTGGGTGGGTTCATCGAGGATCAGGAGTTGCGGGGCCGACAGAAGGGCGCGGGCCAAAAGCACGCGCTGGAACTGACCGCCTGACAGCGCTGCCATCTGGCGGTCTGCCACGCCCTCAACCCCGACGTGGCCCAGAACATCGGCCGCCGCCGCATCGCTGACCCGCACCGGAAGCGACAAGAACCGCCGCACCGTCATGGGCATCGACCGATCAACGCCCAGTTTTTGCGGCACATAGCCCAGCCGCAGGCCGGGTGCGCGGGTGACAGACCCATGCGCCAGCGGGACAATGCCCAAAAGCGCGCGGATCAGCGTGGATTTGCCCGAACCGTTCGGGCCAAGAATGGTGACAATCTCACCGGGGCGGATCGCGAGCGACACGTCATGCAAGACCTCTGCCCCGCCAAAGCGGACGCAGATGCGGTCGGCCGAAATCAAGGCGGCGGTCATGCCGCCACCGCGCAGGCCGGGCAAAGACCCACCGCTTCGATATTGGCGCGTTCGATGACAAAGCCCGACTGGGTTGCCGCTTTTGTCAGTGCCGCCATCACCGGGGCGGCGGGGGCCTCGGCCACGGTGTCGCAGACCCGGCAGATCAGGAAGGCGGGGGCGTGGTCTTCGCCCGGATGCATGCAGGCGGTAAAGGCGTTCAGGCGGCGGATGCGGTGGGCAAAGCCTTGATCTTCCAGAAACTCCAGCGCCCGATAGGCGACCGGGGGTTGGTTGCCAAAGCCTTCGGCGGCCAGCCGCGTCAGCACATCATAGGCGCCCATCGCCTTGTGTTCTTCCAGCAAAATCTCCAACACCCGGCGGCGCACCGGCGTCAGCCGGACGCCACGCACAACGGCCAAAGCCTCGGCCCGTGCCAAAGCATCGGTGCTGCAGTGACCGTGGTCATGGGCCGCAAAGGCCAGATCCGGCGTCTGACAGCCGGGGCATGGGTCACCATCGGGGGTATCATGGGGCATCTTGGGGCCTTGACTTGTTATAGTATTACATACATATCAGCCCTCACCCGATGAGAGAAGGCCATTTTCATGCGTTATATCATATCACTTCTGTTGACCAGTGTTGCCGCGCCTGCGATGGCCGAGGTGCCGCGTGTGGTCACCGACATTCCCCCGGTTCATTCGCTGGTGGCGCAAGTGATGGGCGATCTGGGCCAGCCTGATCTGTTGCTGGAAAAGGGGGCCAACGCCCATTCGTTCCAGTTGCGCCCCTCACAGGCGGCGGGTTTGCAAGAGGCCGGGCTGGTGGTCTGGATCGGGCCGGAGATGACGCCGTGGCTGGACCGGGCCTTGACGGGCACGTCGCAGGCGAAAGAACTGCGGCTTTTGGCGGCTGAAGGCACGTTTCGGCAGGATTTTGGCGCGAAAGGCGTGCATGACCATGGGGCCGAGGCGGGGCACGAGGATCATGGGCATGACGAGGCGGGGCATGATGAGGCGGGGCATGATGAGGCGGGGCATGATGAGGCGGGGCATGATGAGGCGGGGCATGACGATCACGCGGGCCATGACCATAGCGGCCTTGACCCGCATGCTTGGCTGGATCCGGCCAATGCGCGCCATTGGCTGGGCCTGATCGCCGCCGAGCTGTCTGCCCAAGACCCTGAAAACGCGGCCATCTATGCCGCCAATGCCGAAAAGGCGCAGGCCGATCTGGCCGGGCTTGACGGTGAAATCGCCGCCCTTCTTGCGCCGGTCAAGGACAAACCTTTGGTCGTGTTCCACGATGCCTATGGCTATTTCGCCGGGCATTACGGGCTGACCATCGCCGCCTCGATCGCCGAGGGGGATGCCGCCAACCCCGGTGCCAAGCACATCGCCGAGCTGGAGGCGCTGTTGCGCGAAGGTCCGGTGTGTCTGTTCCCCGAGGCGAACCATGACCCGAAGCTTGTGGCGCAACTGGCCGAGGCAACCGGGCTGACGCCCGCAGGCGCGCTGGACCCGGAGGGGTCGTTCATTGAACCGGGGGCCGGGCTTTACGGTCAGATGCTGCGCGCAATGGCTGGGACCATTGCGGATTGTGCCAAGTAGCCTTGCCAAACCCGGCCTGCCCGGCCAGTCTGGCCGGGAAATCAGGGGGTTATCACATGGCAGGGATCGCAAGCTTTGGGCAGACCGCCGACGGGCGCGCGGTGCGGCGCATCACGCTTTCCAAGGGGGATCTGACCGTTGGCCTGCTGACATGGGGTGCAGTGTTGCACTCGGTCCGGCTGGTGGGCGTGGCGCATGATCTGACGCTGGGGTCGGACCGGATGGAAGATTACGAAGGCGACATGCGCTTTCATGGCCCGGTGATTGCGCCGGTGGCCAATCGGATTGGTCATGCCCGCGCGATGATTGGCGGGCGCGACGTGCAGTTGGAGGCCAATCAGGCCGGGCATTGCCTGCATTCAGGCAGCACGGGCACGCAGGCGCAAGTGTGGGATGTGGTGAGCGTTACGGACGAGAGCGCCACCTTGGGGCTGAGCCTGCCCGATGGTTTGGGTGGATTTCCCGGCAATCGCCGGGTTGAGGCGCGGTTTTCGCTGACGGGCAATGCCACGCTGCGGCTGGACCTTGACGCCACCACCGACACTGAGACGCTGTGGAACGCCACCAGCCACGGCTATTGGACGCTGGACGGCGGCGCGGATTGGGCCGGGCACAGTCTGCAGATCGCCGCCGAGCACTGGCTGCCGACCGATGCCGATGCCCGGCCGACCGGCGAGATTGCCCCGGTGGCGGGCGGCGCGATGGACTTTCGCACGCTGCGCAAACCGAGCCCCGGCAACCCGGCTTTGGACCATTGCTTTTGCCTGTCAAACGGGCCGCAGCCCCTGCGTGATGTGGTAATCCTGCAAGGCGCATCTGGGCTGCGGATGACGGTCGCCACCACCGAGCCGGGCGTGCAGATCTATGACGGGCGAGACGGGAAATGCCCCAGCCGTGGGCCTTATGCGGCGCTTGCGATTGAGACCCAAGGCTGGTCGGACGCGCCATCCTACCCGGCGTTTCCGACCATCACGCTGCGCCCTGATGCGCCTGCCCGGCAGATCACCGAATGGCGGTTTGACCGCATCTGAGGGTGCGCGGCTGAGGCCAACCGAAAGAATTGATCGGGTGTCGCGGGCTGACAGATCAGATTGACCAAGGCGCGCGAGCCGCGCGCGGCATCGGCACGCGTGGCGCTGATGTCGGTGCCGATGCCGATGAAGATGAAGGTGATGCCCACCCCAAGACCTTAGCGTACGCTTCAGACACCCAGACACCAGCGCATGATGGCCTTTTGCGCGTGGAGACGGTTTTCGGCCTCATCAAAGATCACAGAATGGGGGCCGTCCATCACGGCACTGGTCGCCTCGTCGTTGCGATGCGCAGGCAGGCAATGCATGAAAAGGCTGTCGGGCTTGGCCCGCGCCATCAAGGCCTCGTTCACCTGATAGCCGCGCAGCTGGTTGTGGCGGCGTTCCTTGGCAGATTCAGGGTCATGCATGGAAACCCAGGTGTCGGTGACCACCAGATCAGCCCCTTCAACCGCGCGGTTCGGATCGCGTTCGATCTGGACGTTCGCGCCCTTGGCGCGGGCGAAGTCGACGAATTTCTGTTCCGGGTCGAGCGGTTCGGGGCCGGTGAAGGTGAAGTCGAAACCAAACTGCCCCGCCGCATGCAGGAAGGAGGCGCAGACGTTGTTGCCGTCCCCTGCCCAGACCACCTTTTTGCCCTTGATGGGGCCACGATGCCCTTCATAGGTCATCACATCGGCCATGATCTGGCAGGGATGGGTGCGGTTCGTCAGGCCATTGATCACGGGCACGGTGGCGTGTTCGGCCATTTCCAGAAGGGTGGCCTCTTCAAAGGTGCGGATCATGATGAGATCGACATAGCGCGACAAAACACGGGCGGTGTCGGCAATGGTCTCGCCGTGGCCAAGCTGCATTTCCTTGCCCGACAAGACCATGGTCTGCCCGCCCATCTGGCGCACGCCCACATCAAAGGACACGCGGGTGCGGGTCGAGGGCTTTTCGAAGATCAAAGCCACCATGCGCCCGGCCAAGGGCTGGTCATCATCGGCCATGCCTTTTGGGCGGTTGTTGCGCGCCGATTTCATCGCATGGGCGGTGTCGATCATGGCGCGCAATTCGCCTGCATCGGTGGTGTGGATATCAAGGAAGTGTTTCATAGCGTGGTTCTTTCTGGCAGCCCCGGGGGGTTTCACCCCCCCGGACCCCCGTGGAGTATTTGGGCCAAGATGAAATGGTCAGGTCAGGGTGGCGGCAAGGGCGGTGGCGGCGCGGTCAAGCCGGGCCAGCGCCTCGGTGATATCGGCATCAGGAATGTTGAGCGCGGGCAGGATGCGGATGACATTGTCGGCGGCCGCAACCGTCAGAAGGTGCTGGTCATAGCCTGCCTTCACCACATCGGTGTTCGGGGCAACGCATTTCAGGCCCAGCATCAGGCCTTGGCCGCGCACCGCCTCGAACACGGCTGGATGGCGGGCGACGAGGGATGCGAGGCCTTGGGCAAAGAGGCCGCCCTTGCGGCTGACCTCGGCCAGAAAGGTGTCGTGCGACACGATCTCGAGCACCTTGGATCCCACGGCGCAGCCCAAGGGGTTGCCGCCATAGGTAGAGCCATGGGTGCCTGCCACCATGCCGGAGGCGGCCTTTTCGGTGGCCAGAACCGCGCCAAGCGGGAAGCCACCGCCGATGCCCTTGGCCACCATCATGATATCAGGCGCGACGCCCGCCCATTCATGGGCGAAGAGCCGACCGGTGCGCCCCACACCGCATTGCACCTCGTCAAAGATCAACAGCGCGCCGTGCTGGTCGCACAGATCGCGCAGGCCCTTGAGGCAGGCATCGGGCAGCGTGCGGATGCCACCCTCGCCTTGGATGGGCTCCAAGATGACCGCGCAGGTCTGATCGGTGATGGCGGCGCGGAGCGCGTCATGGTCGCCAAAGGGCAGTTGGCGAAAGCCCGGCATCAGGGGGCCATAGCCCTTGGTCATTTTCTCAGACCCGGCTGCCGCGATGGCACCAGTAGAGCGGCCATGAAAGGCCCCTTCAAAGGCGATGATCTCGGCGCGCGGCGCGCCTTTGTCAAAGTGGTATTTGCGCGCCATCTTGATGGCGAGTTCGGCGGTTTCGGTGCCGGAATTGGTAAAAAAAACCGTATCGGCAAAGGTCTTGTCCACCAGCGCCTGCGCCAGAGCCTCTTGTTCAGGGATGCGATAGACGTTGGAGACATGCCAGAGCTTTTGGGCCTGTTCGGTCAGGGTTTGCACCAAGGCGGGGTGGGCATGGCCCAGCGCATTCACCGCGATGCCTGCGCCGAGATCGAGATATCGGCTGCCATCCTCGGCCGTCAGCCAAGACCCGGCGCCCGAGACAAAGGCGAGGGGGGCGCGGTTATAGGTGGGCAGAACTGGGGGCATCATAGCGCTATCTTTCGCGATCAAAGCCTAGGCCTAGCCAAGGCGGGGAAATTGGTCAACGGAGAAAGGGCGCGCGCAGCGGCGCGCAAAGACATAGCGTCAGCGAAGCTGGCGTCGGCGCAAATGGCAAAAAGAGGCGCTTTGTTTTGTCATATCGACTGGGTAGCCAATTGCGGGCCCGTCGTCCAGCCATTTTTGTCAGCCCATTTCTGCCACCAGATTTGGCCCAGAATACGCCTTGCCAATTCGTGTTGGGGGCTGCAAATATGTAAATGTATTTACAAAATGAGCGCAGAGATATGCAAAAACATCACATTACAATTGACCGCCCCGCCGCCGCCGTTTTTGCGGCCTATGCCGATGTGGCATCCTGGACAACATGGGATTCCGAGCTGCGGGATGTCTTTTTGCCAGAGGGTCTGGCGCGCGGCGCAACAGGCCATTTGACGCCGCGCAACGGGCCAAAAGCCAAGATATGGGTGGCAGCTTTGGATGATGCGCGCGGATTCACCATTCGATCAAGCCTGCCTTTGTGCAAAATGCACTTTGGGCATGAGTTGACAGAAAAAGATGGCAAGACCCTTGCCACCCATTGGGTGCAGTTCACGGGGCCGTTGGCATTTTTCTTTGCGCGGCTGATTGGGGCTGGCATCGAAAAATCCCTGCCCAGCACCTTGGCAGGGCTAAAGGACTATTGCGAAGCGCAGGGTGGTGCGTGATGGCATCGCGCCAAGACCGCTGGCAAGGATTATCGCATTACCCACGCCCGCAGCACAGCCCCGGGTTTGTGCTGTGGCGCGATTTTATGCAGTGGCAAAAGGGCCTGAATACCGCCTTGCGCCCCTATGGCTTGACCCAACCGCAGTTCGCTGTTTTGGCGGTGATTGGATGGATGACCCGCGATGACGCCCCTGTCACACAGCAGGATGTGGTGGGTTTTCTGGGCTTGGACCGGATGCATATTTCGCAAATTGCTACGAAGTTGCAGGCAGATGGCAACATCACGCGGCAGGGCGCAACGCAAGACAAACGCGCAAAACTTCTGACGCCAACACCGCATGGGCGCAGGAAACTTGCGCAGACCATGCCCATTGTCGAAGCCTATGATCTGGATTTCTTTGCGGCGCGGCGCTGTGACCCCGCCCATAACTGAAGGCATTCGGCGCATGGCATCACGTCATCAGCCGCGCTGCCAGCTGGTTTTGTCTCTCGACCAGACGGGGCAAATCGATGCTCGCCATCTGCCCGCCCCGCACCACCTGCCGCCCCTCGACAAACAGATCGCGCACGCGGGTGGGCCCGCAGAGGATCAGGCTGGCCACCGGGTCCCATGACCCGGCCGCCTCGATCCCCGAGACATCCCAGATCGCCAGATCGGCACGTTTTCCGGGCTCGATCGACCCGCAATCGTGCCGGCCCAAAACCCGCGCGCCGCCCAAGGTGGCAATCTCCAAAGCCTCGCGCGCGCTCATTGCATCGGCGCCGAGTGTGACGCGCTGGAGCAGCATGGATTGCCGTGCCTCAAGCACCAGATTGCCCGCATCATTGCTGGCCGATCCATCGACCCCAAGCCCCACCTTGACGCCCGCATCGCGCATCGCGCGCACCGGGGCCACGCCCGACCCCAAGCGGCAGTTGGAACAGGGGCAATGCGCCACCCCGGTGCCGGATCGCGCAAACAGATCAATCTCGCGACCATCGAGTTTAACGCAATGGGCGTGCCAGACATCCGCGCCTGTCCAGCCAAGATCTTCGGCATATTGGCCGGGGCGGCAGCCGAACTTGGCCAGCGAATAGGCGATATCCTCATCGTTTTCGGCCAGATGGGTGTGCAGCATCACGCCCTTGTCGCGCGCCAGAATGGCGGCGTCGCGCATCAGATCGCGCGACACCGAAAAGGGCGAACAAGGCGCCAGACCCACCCGCACCATCGCACCCTCGGCCGCGTCATGGTGGGCGTCCACAACGCGGATGCAATCTTCCAAGATCGCCGCCTCGCGCTCCACCAGACTGTCGGGCGGCAGACCGCCGTCGCTGATCCCAATGCTCATCGCGCCGCGCGTGGGGTGAAAGCGCAAGCCCACCTCTGATGCCGCCGCAATCGTGTCATCCAAGCGCGACCCGTTGGGGAAAAGATACAGATGATCCGAGGTCAGCGTGCAGCCCGACAGCGCCAATTCCGCCAGCCCCACCTGTGCGGAGACAAACATCTCCTCGGGCCCAAACCCGGCCCAGATCGGGTAAAGCGTTTTCAGCCAGCCGAACAACAGCGCATCCTGCCCCCCCGGCACGGCGCGGGTCAGGGTTTGATACAGGTGGTGATGGGTGTTCACCAAGCCCGGCGTGACGACACAGCCCTTGGCCTCCACCACCTCGACCCCCGGCGCGTGCAAGGCTTTGCCGACAGCAGCAATCACCCCGCCGCGGATCAGCACATCACCCCCGGCAATCTCTTCGCGCGCGCCGTTCATGGTGACAACGGCATCGGCATGGCGGATCAGAAAATCAGGCATGGTGGCTCCCTATCTTGCCCACCCCTTCGGTGGATCGGAACCACGGGCGCGACAGAAGGGGGAAGGACTCGGCGCCAGCCCTTGCACACTATCTGGGGCATAACCTGCCGCCAAGCCCTTCAACGTGGCTCAAATATCCAATCGCCACCGCCGACCAAAGGCGCAACACCACAAGGCCCCGGCCACGAAGAGAAGCGCGCAGCGCGCACGATGAGTTAGGCGTTCAGAAGCGCCAAGGCCTCGGCATGGATCTCGCGGTTCGCCGCCGCGAGGATCTGCCCACCCTGTGGGGCCGGCCGCCCCTGCCAGTCGGTGACAATGCCGCCCGCCGCCTCGATCACCGCGATGGGGGCCTGTACGTCATAGGCCTGCAGCCCCGCCTCGATCACCAGATCAATCTGCCCGGCGGCGATCAGCGCATAGGCGTAACAATCGGTGCCATACCGCACGAGCTTGGCCCGCCCCGCCACCCGGCGAAAGGCCGCGCCCTCATCGGCGGTGCCGACCTCGGGGAAGGTGGTCATCACAATCGCCTCGGCCAAGGATCGCGGGCCACGCGCTTTCAGCGCGGTGCGGCCCATGGGCCCGTTCACCTCGGCCCGGCCCAAGCCCCCTTCAAAGCGCTCACCGATGTAAGGTTGGTCGATGATGCCAAAAACCGGCCCCGCCGCATCGCCCACCGCGACCAAAACCCCCCAGGTGGGCGTGCCGCAGAGATAGCTGCGTGTGCCGTCGATCGGGTCCAAGACCCAAGTCAGGCCACTGGTGCCAGCCTTCGCGCCATATTCCTCGCCCAAAATGGCGTCATCGGGGCGGCGCAGGGCCAGGATCTCGCGCATGCGTTCTTCTGATAGCCGGTCCGCCACGGTCACCGGGTCAAACCGCGCGGCCTCTTTGGTTTCCGCCGTCAGGCCTTCTTTGCGAAAATGCAGCAAGGTCGCCCCCCGCGCCGCATCGGCCAAGGCATGTGCCGTGGCCACCAGATCTGCCGCCTCGGTCGCGCTGAATGTCCGCATCGTTGCCCCCTGAAATGCAAAGCCCCCGATGCCGGGCTAGCGGCACGGGGGCGTTTGGTCAAGCTGCGGGTCTGTTCAGGCGGCGTCTGACAGGACGCGGGCCAGGTCGAACAGGCGGCGACGCTGCGCCTCGGGGATCGCGTAATAGGACCGCACCAGCTCCAGCGCTTCTTTGTCCGCCATCAGATCAGCACCGGGCGCCTTCGGCACACCGCCCTCGGCCAGACCTTCGAAGAAAAAGGCAATCGTCACGCCCAGCGTATCGGCAATATCCCACAGCCGTGAGGCCGAGACCCGGTTCATCCCGGTTTCGTATTTCTGGATCTGCTGGAACTTGATTCCAACCTTATCCGCCAACTGCTGTTGGGTCATGGCAATCATCCACCGACGGTGGCGGATGCGCTTGCCCACATGGGCGTCAACAGGATGTTTCATTTCTTTTCTTCCCTTTTTTGCGAAGCGGACACGGCCAGCCGCCCTTCTATGTTACAAGCAAATTTTGCGCCAAAGTCGCGCCGGAAGCGCGTTTACCGTGTTTTTGTGGACCTTGCGTCACAAGAGCCGGGAAACCTGTCCTTTTGGATATGTCCAATTATACAGGTGAACAACTTTAGATAGGTCATCGCTCCGTTACGCGCTAAAGGGTCATTCAATTTGATAAACTCGCGCATGAGGAGTTTTCCATTATGCAATGCGATTTGCAATGACAACTGGTGATGATCTTTTCAAAATGCGAAGATCTCGGGCTTGACGGCCTGAATTCCCCCCGTATTGATGCCGAACTGGCGGCCATCAAAGGACATGCGATGAAATCTTGGCGACTGGACAGTTTGGGCGGCGACTTCGCCCTGCAAGACATCGACACTCCCACACCCGGCCCGGGCGAGCTGCGCCTGCGCGTGGCCGCCGCCGCGCTGAACTTTGCCGATCTGCTGATGCGCGATGGCAAGTATCAAGAAAAGCCCCCCCTTCCCTACACGCCGGGCATGGAAGTGGCGGGCGTGGTCGAAGCCCTTGGCCCCGGCGTCAAGGGTCCGACACCCGGAACGCGCGTTTTGGCCTTTCTCAATCATGGTGCTTTGGCTGAACAGGCGATCGCCCCCGCGAACCGCGTGGTGGCCATCCCCGATGCCATGCCCTTTGCAGATGCTACCGCCTTTCCCATTGCCTACGGCACCTCGCATCTGGCGCTGGAGCACAAGGCGCGGCTGCAACCGGGGGAGACGCTTTTGGTGCTGGGCGCATCAGGCGGCGTTGGCCTGACGGCCGTTGAGATCGGCAAGCGGATGGGCGCGCGGGTGATTGCCTGCGCCCGTGGCGCTGAAAAGCTGGCCATCGCGCGGGCTGCCGGGGCGGATGAGGAGATCGACAGTGAGACGCCCGATCTTAAGTCAGCCTTCAAGGCGCTGGGCGGGGTGGATGTGGTTTATGATGCCGTGGGCGGCCCGGCCTTTGATGCCGCCCTGTCGGCCTGCCGACCTGAGGGTCGGCTTTTGGCCATTGGCTTTGCCAGCGGGCAGGTGCCGCAGGTGGCGGCCAATCTCTTGCTGGTCAAGAACCTGTCAGTGATGGGGCTTTACTGGGGCGGCTATCTGAAGTTCGCGCCACAGGTGTTGACCGGCAGTCTGGAAATCCTGCTGGGCTGGTATGCGGCGGGGGGCTTGCGGCCCCATATCAGCCACCAGCTGCCCTTTGACCAATTGCCTCGGGCGCTGGAGATGTTGCGTGATCGCAAGTCTACCGGCAAGATCGTGATCCGGGTTCAGGACTGAACCAGTTTCAACTCGCGTTCCTGCACCACCGCGCGCCCCTTGCCTTGGGCATAGGCGCGGCGGATCATTTCGGCCATGGCCTGAATGGTGGGCGAATGGGCGGGCTGGGCCACGTAAAGGTTGACCTTCATCGTCGAGAGGTCCGGCAGCGCGCCGCCGTGGCTGATCCGTTCGACATAGGGCGGCTCGGACCCGGCCAAAACGGTATGCACCGCCAGATCGGCCGACACGCTGGCCTCAACCGTGCGGGTTGAATCGCTTTCCACCGCCATTTCCCAAGGGATGCCCGCCCGGTCCAAGGCCGCCTGCACGCCTTGTCGGAAGATGCAGTTGTGCTCATAGGCCAGCCGCAAGGGCCGGCTTTTCCAAGAAGCCCCCTGCGGCGCACCAACCCAGACCAAGGGCAATTCGGCAATCGTCTCGCCCTCGGGATCGACGCCCACCTCGGTCGTCAGGATGATGTCACATTCGCCGCGCGCGAACTGTGCCTTCAAGACCCGGGTGAAGGAGGACAACAGTGTCACCTTCATCTTGGGGTGATCCTTGGCAAAGCGGCGCAGCACCTGCGGGATCGCGGGATAGACAATGTCATGCGGCACGCCCAGCACGATTTCACCCTCATGCACATCGGTGGTCAGGCGCTGAAACGCCTCATCGTTCAAGGCGAGCATCTTGCGGGCATAGCCCAAAAGCTGTTCACCTTCGGCCGTCAGCCCGATTTTGCGTGCGGAGCGGTCAAGCACATCACAGCCCAAGACCTCTTCCAACCGCTTGATCTGCATCGACACCGCCGATTGCGTCAGGTTCAAAAACCCCGCCGCCCGCGTGACCCCGCCCGCATCGGCGATGGCCACGAATGAGCGCAGCGATGTCAGGTCGAGATTGCGAATCATATCACAAATCCTGATTACAGAGTTCAATATCATTCGTTTTCGGAATGCTAGCGATTCGGGTAGAACAGTCAAGTGTCCTGATGGGATTCGCCCACAGGATCACCGCTGTTAATGACCCTGAAAGGAAAGATCATGTTCGCCTCTGTTGCCACCTCTGCGATGACGATCCGTCACGTCGAGATGCAGAGCACCCTCAACCGTCTGGTTGAAACCGTCCACCTTGGCCTTGTCGCCCATCGCCAGCGGCAGGCGCTGCGTGGGCTGGATGCAGCCCGTTTGGCCGATATCGGTCTTTCCGAACAGGCCGCTTTGGCCGAGGCTGACCGCCCGTTTTGGGATGTCCCGGCCAGCTGGCGGCGGTAAGCTACAAAGTTCGATATTTTCTGTATCGTATTTCACAACGAAATCCTTGAAAACCACAGAGTGAACCCCGATATTCACCGCATCAGGTGGCGCATGGAGTGTTTCATGCGCCGCCGCCAGAAACATCGGAGGCTTACACATGGCACAGTATGATACGATCCGGACCGCGGGCGTCGCCCAGGCAGCCCAGATCGACGAGGGCCTTCGCGCCCATATGACAAAGGTCTACGGGCTTATGTCCGTGGCGATGGTGCTGACCGGCGGCGTGGCTTGGGCCGTTGGCACCAATGAGACGATGCTGGCTGCGATCTTCGCAACCCCGCTGAAGTGGGTCGTGATGTTTGCGCCCTTGATCATGGTCTTTGCCTTCAGCGCGATGATCAATCGCCTGTCCTATGCGGCCGCACAGCTGTTCTTCTATGTGTTCGCCGCCGTGATGGGCCTGTCGATCAGCTATATCTTCGCCGTCTACACCGGCACGTCGATTGCGCAGACCTTCCTTGTCACCGCCATCGCCTTCGCGGGATTGTCGCTGTATGGCTACACCACCAAGAAAGACCTGTCGGGCATGGGCACCTTCTTGATGATGGGTCTGATCGGCCTGATCGTCGCCTCGATCGTGAACATCTTCCTCGCCTCGTCGGCGATGTCCTTTGCAATCTCGGTGATTGGCGTGCTGATCTTCGCGGGTCTGACCGCCTTTGACACCCAGAACATCAAGAACACCTATATCGAACATGCCGTGCATGGCGATCAGGAGTGGATGGGCAAGTCGGCCATCATGGGGGCGCTGAACCTG